>JAWKTX010000012.1 GCA_041398825.1 Planctomycetaceae bacterium
CGTCGCTGTCCCGATTTTCCAACGGACAGCTAAGCTAAAGACCACAGGGTTTGGTAAAGTACGATGTTGAAATTCTACTCAATTGGAGCGTGGTTACAGGGCGAGAATCTACTTGTTCCATTCTCCAGGCAACCACGCTACCAGCGCAGCAATGATTCCGACAACAATCAGCACCTCAATGAACATGATTCGCGAAATGGATTTCCTGCGCGGCGGCGATTCCTCGGGATTCGAACTGTGATCCGGCGTTTCATACGGATTCATTCGCGTCACTACTGGGTCCTTGCTGACAGAACGACCCGCATCACGGGCTGGCGAGAGTTGACTTCGATTTCACAAAACGCTGGCCACCGCCACTCCCGTGCATGGCATGGTTCGTCCGCTCATCCACGCTAAACATTGTGCTCGACCGCCAGTTTGAGTTGATTCCATTGTGTTTGGATTTCTTTAGCATCGCTCCAGTCGCCTGCAAACAAGTCGATATTCTTCAGCATGAAGTCGCATAAGCTCAGTACTGAATGCCTTAAGTGTTGCACATGACGGAACTCCCGCCCCTCAAATTGATTTTTGACACACTGCGGAAGAATCCATGATTGACGATCTCCTCGCTGGTCCTCCGGCAGTTCGATTGTTCTTCGCAGGAAGCGGTCAATCACCGGAAAATAAAATGCGAACGCCTTGCCGCCCATGAACATAAAATCTTCCTGGTAGGTTTCAGGGCATTCTTCAAATCTTGCGAGGGCCTCTTCCAACGTGAGGCCGCCGAAGTGCCTCCATGCACATTGCGCATCCAAGTCGCCATGATACGGATCGAAGTCAGTTTCGTTTGGCAACTTAGCGGGCATGACCTGCGGAGGAACGTCCAAAATCAGCCGGTTGCGGCGATTGATTCTCAACTGGAAATTTGGCAGCGACCGCAACTCGGCTGCATTTTTTGTTATCCATCGCCATCCGCAGTTCCGTTGTCACGCCGCTTGTGAACCATCTCCCCAACGACAACGAACAAGACACCACCAACCGCGCCCCAAAAATTGCGAGAACTGCTAAAGACGAATTCGGCTGGGAGACCGAAGGCGAGCATGCCCGCAAAAAACCATATCCAACTGTACGAATAAGAGAACAGATTGTGTTTCATGACTTGGTGCAATGGATGCCAAAATGTAGGGTTTGCGACTACATCAATCGACTTGCCCTGAAGCTACCAAAAACTTACAGGAGCGTCGGATATATTTGCTTGGTATTGTGAACTGTCGGTGAACGCGATGCAATCACAGCACTGCCTTCCGGCTTAGTGCAGCACCGGCAGGCAAGGATAAATCGCTGCAAAAGGCTAGTAGAAGAACCTTGACGCCGTCCCTGCGCTCAATTAGCCACAGAACGTTGTCGGCACTACGAAGGGTGGATGGATGTCGGACTACATCCATTACGGCCTTGACGAAAGGCAATGTGTCATCGAGCGCCACGGGTAGTCCGATTACGACGATCTCATCAGGTGAGCCTTTGCTGGATAACGCGTTCGGATAAGCGGATTGGTGCAAGACATCAGTGCCATCCACCTTCTGATCCTAATAACCCACCAGCCGGATTGAGGATACGTTACTCTGGGTGTTGAGTCACCCGAATTCGGTGTTGACTCTGGACTGGCGTCGGGTGCTTCGGAATGACTGGCGAGTCTTTGGCAGACCGGCTTCTGAACGAAATCGTTTGCGGAAGTTCTTGATGAGGTCGATCCAGGTTTCGGGGCTGACTTCGAGTCGTTCGAGGATCGGCAGGGCAGATGCCGGGATGGAACCCGTCTTGCCGCATTTCAGCTGACGGCCGGTCCAGTCGAGCAGTTCCAGATACTCGTCCAAAGTCATCGACAGACAGCCCTTGTTGCTGGCTCGGCGAGCGTTCGGCTTTTCGCGAACTCTCTTTCTCGGCGGATCAAGCGCAATCGGCGCAAGCCATCCGGCCTTCGGTCCGTGTTCGATGCGAGCGTCCTGAGCATCCGCAGTTGCGACCTCTGCTGCGGTGGCTTGATCGTCGATGCGTTCCTTCACGCTGGTGAAGTCGCTTTCCTCGGGAGTCTTCGCGATGCCTGCTCGAATTGGGTTCATGTCCACATACGCCATGCAGGCTGTGATGGCCGTTTCATCGAGCAGCGGCTGAGCCTTAAAGCGGCCCTCCCAAAAACGGCCCGTGACGTTGTCATCCTTGTTGCCTCGGCGAGCAATCGGTTCAGCCAGACACCGCATGAACCACGAAATATCCTTCAACCGACGCCGCTTCTCCTTCAGGCCAGAAGTGTCGTTGCGGATGACGTTGAGCTCGAATTCTGTGGGCTCAGCGGCAGCCCCGAATTCATCCCGCCGCTGAGGAAACAGTCGCCACCACCGCAGAGCCACCTCGTCATCCGACCACGCCTTCACCACATCCGGCCGAGTCCTCACAACCACATGCAGGTGATTGCTGAGCACCGCAAAGCTGAGCACATCGATCGCAAAGATGCCGGCCAACTCCTCAAGCCGCTCCCGAACCCATTCCTTCCGATGCGAATAGTCTTTCCCCGACCGACGATCCCTGCCGCAAAGATGCGTCCGCCTCACGCATCGATTGATCAAATGAAATGCCTGAACCTCATCCTCAGCACAAATCTCCACCCGATTCACTCGCGGCATCGGACAAATCCTTCAAAAACAAACCAACATCAATCTCGCCTGAACTCTAATGGCAGCAACCGCTTCCGTCGACAAGGTGGATGGCACCATTCGAGTGCTTTGATCAATCACCGTGCCAGTTCTCAACACGCTGCTTCGTCGCATGCAACCTGGAGATCAATCACAACGTGGACCGCTGCCGCAACCTGGAGTTCCCACACGACCAGGCGAACCTAGATCTTCGCTCCAGCCTGGAAGAAGCACGCAACCTGGAGACATCCTATATCCGGACCAAACATCAACAGCAAAGAAAGCTATATAGCCACACACTTCGCAAAGCGGTTAAGTTGAACGACTACGGTAACGGGGCCGCCAAGAAACTGTGATTTCAAAACCCGCGCCACACGCGGCTCCCGTTCACCGCTTGGTTATCCGACGTTCTGGGTGTCCGACATCAAGTCAGTCGTAGTCGTCGCGATCCAGGTCAGCTTCGTAGTCATCCGTGCCCTCGAATCCGAGTGCCTTTAGTTTCGCGAAATAGTCCGAATAGTCAAACTCGCCTTCGTTCTCCCAAGGCTCAAGATCCCAGATCATGTCTGCCATCCAAGCACACCATCGGGGCGGGGCGGGCCATTTGCGAAAATATGCAATACGTTCATCGAAAGATTTGTTCTTGCTATCCCACCATTCGCCAAGTGCCATGATGTGAGATTCACCGCCACCCATTCGCCATCCGATGCTGTACGGATGCGAATTATCACGGTAAACCCAAGGTGGCGGCATGTCACCGTATTTGGCGATCATGTCAGCGACGTGATCGTGATACCACTGTTCTTCAGCGAACTGTCCCATGTTGGTACTCAGGAGAAATCTCAGCCGGATAACTCTTCATTATCTTCCTAGTGCGCGTGATATCCTGATATTGGAGGCAAAAAACACGCGATAGGCAGTAATATCCAATATCACGCGCAGTAGGCAGATATTGTGCGATTGACACTCAATCGATAGGTATCAAAATACCCACACAGCTTACGGGTGTCAAGGTGTCGCGTCTTGAGGCAACACCAGGTTCGCACGAAAGGGGCATTCCTGTGTCGGTGCAGATCATGGAACAGGCGGTCCGGAATGGACAATTAAGTGATGGCGATGCGCAATGGTTTCCTTACTGGCTTGATCGATACGCACGATGGACACGCCAGTCGTCCGACACTCGCATTCAGATTCAGCCGGAAAGCCTCATTCGTTTCCTGCGAACACTACGCGACGGTGGCAAACCCGCTTTCGTTCGCCTGCAAGTGGTTCGAGCGCTGGAGTTCTACCAGCAGCTTGCCGAACTTTCTTCATCTTCTGAAGTCACGAAGGCGGACTTAACCGAGATTCGCACGACTCTCGAGCGGTTAACCAGGGCGGACCATGAAAGACAGGCAGGGGACGTCCGAAATGCTCGTGCTGAAACTTCCGAAGCTCTGAAGGAGGCCGAAGACGCCATGTTGATCGGGAAGATCGATTCGCGGGAACCAGAGATCCTGCAATCCATGCGCAAGCTTATGCGTGTCCGTCATTATGCTCCGCGCACAGAACGCGCCTATGCTGGCTGGGTAGAACGGTTTGCGCAGGCCTTCGGTGGCTGGGCGGACAGTTTTTCACAGGTTGGCGAAGTCGAGATCAAAGAGTTTCTGAGTGACCTGGCCGTCCAGGGGCGTGTTGCCGCGAGCACTCAGAATCAGGCATTCAACGCTCTCTTGTTTCTCTTTCGCGATGTCCTCAAACGCGAACTTGCATTTCTGGAGGCCGTTCGCGCCAAACGTCCACAAAGAGTGCCTGTTGTTCTTTCGCGAGAAGAAGTCGCCGCCATTTTTAGACACCTTCGAGGAGAATCCCTGCTGTTTGCTCAACTCCTGTATGGCGGTGGGCTGCGCCATTACGAAGTTCTTCGATTAAGAATCAAGGATGTTGACTTCGACCGAAGGCAGCTCATCATTCGTGACGGCAAAGGAGCCAGGGACCGAGTCACTGTGTTGCCCGAAATGACGGTTGAGCCATTGAAACTGCAGATTGAGAATGTGCGAAAGTTGCATGAGCAGGATCTTGAAGCCGGTTTTGGATCGGCCTGGCTTCCGGATGCATTTGCGAGTCAATCCCCTGAAGCTCCTCGACAATTTGCGTGGCAGTTTGTCTTCCCAGCCGACAAGCTTTCGACCGATCCGCACGACGGATCAACGCATCGCCATCATCTGCATGAAAGCGTTTTTCGCAAGGCGCTGCGTCGGGCGGTCCAGAATGCTGACATCCAAAAACGAGTGACTCCGCACACGTTTCGACACAGCTTCGCGACGCATCTTCTGGAGTCCGGCAGCGATATTCGGACCGTCCAGGAATTGCTCGGCCACGCCGACTTGAGCACCACCATGATCTATACGCACGTTCTGCAACAAGGCCCTCTGGGTGTGAAAAGCCCGCTCGATCGTTTGTAGGAACCCAACGGCAAAGTTGTGCATACCAAATCCGGTGGTTCTCACCACCGGCAGAGTGCAGCTGTCTCTCGGGGACCGGGCGTTGCCGGGCAGGGACCGGGAGTGTCCGGGACAGAAATGGGAGTTGCCGGGCAGGGGTGGGCCAGCTGAATCTGTCTGGCAATTGAGGGGTGGGATGAAATTCAGCGACGCGTGACCTATAGTGACCGGCAGAAAGCCGCCTCTTCAGGAAGAGCGAAGTGCCGATTGGCGACCACCTTTCAAATGGCCGCGGATCGACGGACGTATCGGACAACCAATTTGTCGTGAAAGTGAACTCGTGAACCGCCCTCATGCTCACGCTGAGCCCTTACCAGAACCCACGGTATGCCTTGCAGAAGGCTGGCACTGTTTGCACATCTACTATCGCATCGATCAGGCGGCGCTGAATGCAATCGATCCCGCAGATCGAGCGCATGGGCGGGCGGAGGTGATCGACATTCTGAATCCGGAAGGCGAATATGTACCGGATCGACTGCAGGTGTCTGTCGTCAGTGGCCACCGAGCTGATCTGGGGCTGATGATGATGGATGCGGACCCGCTGAAGATTGACGCCATTACGCAGCGTCTTCGTGCGAGTCGACTGGGGACGGCACTGGTGCCGACGTATTCTTTTGTTTCGATCACGGAAGTCAGTGAATATGTGCCGACCATCGAGCAGTATTCCGAACGGCTTCAGCGAGAAGGCAGCAGTCCCGAGGATCCTGCGTTTCAGGCGAAAGTCAATGCTTATCAACAGCGGCTGCCAGCCATGAATAAGCAGCGGCTGTACCCGGACTTTCCAGCCTTTCCGGTGATGACCTTTTACCCGATGAACAAGGCGAGGCATCCGCTGGCGAACTGGTACACCGAACCGTTCAGTGAGCGGACTCGACTGATGGCCGAACATGCCACATCGGGGATTCGCTTTGCTGGTCGGGTGTCTCAGCTGATCACTGCATCCACCGGCTTCGACGACTGGGAATGGGGAGTCACACTTTGGAGTCGCGCACCGGAACACATCAAAGACATTGTGTACAGTATGCGTTTCGACAAGGCCTCCGCGAAGTATGCTGAATTCGGCCCCTTCTATGTGAGCTACATCATGGGAGCGAAGGAGGCTCTGGAGCACTGTCGCGTCTGACGGGTTTCAGGCGTCGGATAGGTTCAGGCGGTTGTTCGTGCGGCAGCGGTCCTGCTGCCCACGGGATTTTGTCGTGATATCGACAGTTCGGAAGCGACAGCTCAAGTTCGACAAGCCGTACACGCAATCGGAAGCCCGGTCATAGCCCATGAGTAATGCGACTCGCAGCCGAATACCGATTTCCTTCAGCGCGTCATCTGTGCTGCAGTTTCTGGGGGCAATCGCTTCGTTCCTTGCTGCGTGGGTGTTGCCGCTGAACTTTCCGGAGTTTGGCGGAAATACATCCACCATCCTGAATATTGTGGGCGCCGCGTTTCTGCTGATCGGCATTGTGAATCTGTTCGTTGGGCAGCGCATCGTTGCCATGATGCAGCGAGCGGGGATGCGGTCGCGTGTGTTGCTGCCCCGTGAAGGGATCGTTTACCTGGGCGTCATGCTGATGCTGGCAGTGGCTGCTTTGCTTGGGCATTCGAACATGTTGTTGCTGGTCTTCGGAATGATGGCGGGCCCTTTTGTTTTGAACGGGTGGGTCGTCATTCTGATGCTGCAAAAGGTGGCAGTGACGCGTGACGCGCCGGAATCGGTGAGCGCTGGTGCGGTGTTCAGTGTTCAGATGACGCTTTCCAATGGAAAACGCCTGATGTCGTCGCGTCTGATTGAAGTGCGTGATGTGATTGAGGGGTCTCAGGTTCGTGAGGAGGCCGAGATCACATTTGTTCGTGTTCCGCCCCGATCGGTTCGCACGGGTAGCTATCAATTACAAATCCGAAAGCGTGGTATCTACAGGCTTGGTCCCATCCGCGTGAGTTCTCGTTTTCCGCTGGGTATCGGCGAACGCGGGATGGTGGTGAATGACCGCACGGAATTGATTGTGCATCCGGCCATCGGAAGACTGAATCCACGCTGGATGAAACGTGAACGCGAATATGCCGAATCGATCAACAAATCGACATCTCGTCGAGGCATCTTCGATGACGAGTTCCATCGGATTCGGGAGTTCCGGACTGGCGACAATCCGCGATCTATTCACTGGCGCAGTTCTGCTCGCCGCGGTATGCTGCTGATGCGGGAATTCGAGCAGCAGCGAGAATCAGATATGGTTGTGCTGCTGGATCTGTTTGACAGCCAGAAGCTCTCTTTTGAAGAGTCCGAACGGGCCATCAGCCTGGCGGCGACGTTATGTGTCGAACAGACGCGTCGCGGTTCAACGGGTTTATTTCGGCTGATCATCGCGGGCGAAACGGTTTCGAGCGTGCAGTGTCCTGGCGCGTCGCGATTTCGTGAGGCCGCTCTGAATTCGCTGGCCATCACGAAGACGTCACCGAAAGCATCGCTTGAGTTGCTTTTTGATTCTGCGGAAGAGGATGGCGGTCACGGCAGCGAACGCTACCTGCTGATTACGCCCAGAGCTGGTGAGGCCAAAGAATTGCTGGCAAATCGAACGGGGTCTTCGTCGTCCCGCATGGGTTCGATTCTTTCGAGGACGACGATCATCGATGCCCATCGCGAGCAGCTGGATGAAGTCTTCACTCTGTCGGAGGACGATCAGTGACTTCTCCGGGGAAACAACGAAAATCGTCGGACGAACGTCTGCGATCCGCATTCCATCGCAGCATCATGCTGACGGCGTGTTTCAGTGCGTGCATTCTTTGTGGTGCCGAGGGGGCGTTGCTGCCTTCGGGGCTGACTCCTGTCATCGCTGTGGTGGCGTGGCTGTTCGTCGAAGAACTCAAGGTCTTTCGCCTGCCGATTCTGCTGGCGAACACGCTTGGGATTGTCGCTCTGGTGGCGGCGGCGTGGGAGTTTGTTTCGGGGGATATCGAATCAAAACTGCTGTCGGGCGGTCACCTGATTGTTTATCTGACATGGATCGTTTTGCTGCTGCAAAAGAGCATGCGGCAGTATTGGTGGACGGTGACTTTGTGTCTGCTGCAACTGGCCGTGGCGGCGGTTTTGACCAGTCACTCCGGTTTTGGATCGGCGCTGATTGGCATGTTGTTCATGTTGATCTGGACGTTGTCTTTGTTTTCCTTTTACCGGGTGCTGCGTTCTGAAGACACCGTTGAAGAAGCGACATCAGATGTACGAGGAAATTCCGCGACACTTGCGGCAGGTTCCGGTGCGGACAGTTCTGGTGCGGCAGAATCCTTGACCGGGAAGCCATCGTCGAACGCGTCATGGCGGAGCGGGTTGCGTTCCTGGTGGAGCTGGTTGCCCTGGAAGAAGAAATCATCGAGGCCGTCTACAGCGGTCGCTCGACTGATTGTTGTTACAGATGGACTTCAGCGGGACACGGACGAACACTGGATGAGCCTGCGATTTCGTGGCATGGTCTTCCTGTCGTTTCTGGTGTCTCTTTGCCTGTCATTTATCGTCTTCACCGCCTTTCCGCGAATGTGGGTGCCCGGTTCGCCATTTACATCGGGAGGCCACGAAGAAGGTCCCGGACGTCGAGGAATCTTTCATCGCACGGGATTCACCGAAAGTGTTCAACTGGGTGAAATTGGCAAATTATTGACGAGCAACGGGCGAGTCTTTCAATTCGAAATTGCAGACGCTCGCACCAACAAGCCTGTCAACGTTGATATTTTTACGGCGGCAATGAATCTGGATGAGATTCGGTTCCGTGGCAATGCGATGGGGACCTACAAGGATGGGAAGTGGTCGAGGGGGCTGGATGAACGGCGTGTGAGGTTTGGTGAACGAGAATCTCCGGTCAGTGAAAAAGACATGGCGGATTACCGTGTGCGTGTGATTCAGGATCCTCCGGTCAGTCAGTTCGCCTTCGCCGTGTTTCCGATCAAGAACGCGCGCGCGGCCCCGGGATCAGGATCAATTCTGCAGCGTGAAGTTACGGGTTCCCTGATTTGGGCGTCCGGGGCTGCTATCGATCAGAATGCGCCACGTGAATTTACATTCGAATGCGACCGTGCTCTTTCGGCTGTGAAAGGCGGATTTGAGCATTGGCAGGTGCCCAGCATGCTGGGCGAAGAATTACGAATTCGGATGCTGCGATACATCGATCGGTATGCCACGCACTTTTTTATCACCGATCATCTGCAGCGATCAGTCCCCCGGTTGTACAACATCGCCCATGAAATCTGTCCGACGACGAATGGTATGCCTCTGCCGGAGATCGATCGGGTCAATCGCGTCATGGCGTATCTTTCTCCGGAGAATGGATTTCGCTATTCGCTGACGCTGACACGGGAGGATCAGTCGATCGACCCGGTGGAAGACTTTCTGATGAATACAAAAGCGGGTCACTGCGAATACTTCGCATCAGCCTGCACCCTGCTGCTGCAGTCGGCCGGCGTTCCGGCTCGTCTGGTCAATGGGTTTTCAGGAAGCGAGCTGAACTCCGTTACCGGCAGGAACGAAGTGAAGCAACACCATTCGCATACGTGGGTCGAAGCCTGGGTCGACGGCAACTGGTTGACCCTGGATCCCGTTCCAGCGTCGGATCGTCAGCAGGCGGTTTCGAGCGTGCAGAGCAGAAATCTTCTGACCGACCTTTCGACAGCGTTCAACGATCTGTGGAACGGCGGGATTCATAATATGACTCTGGAACGGCAGAAGGCCTTCTTCAATCCCGTTCTGGAGCTTGGCACGTCCGTTAAAGACAACGTCGAAAAACAGGGGCTGTGGGAAGCGACCAAAGCCTTCTTTCGACATCTGTTCACGTCGCCCAGGAATCTGTTCAGTGTCTCGGGCGGTGTTGTTACTTTCGTGCTGCTGCTTTTCGGCGCTGGCCTGTATCAGCTGCACCCGATTCGACGCCTGTTGAGTTTGCTGCAGATGTTGCGGCGACGGTTCAGTCATGAAGCCGTCGTGACAAAATCCGTGATTCGATTTTACGAACGGTTTCAGCAATTGTGTACCACCTACGGAATCACCTTCACGGATTCTTCGACTGCGTTGGAAAACGCCAGCTCTGCAACACGGTTTCTCCATTCGCGACTGGGTGAATCGGAACTGGTCACCGTCCCCATGAGAATCGCCAGCGCATTTAATCGCGTGCGATTCGGACACGAAACGCTCGACGAACAGTCGATGTCCGTCATCGCGCGGGAACTGGACGCACTGGAGCAGGCATTACGGAATTCCACAACGGACCATTCCTGAGATCGATTTCGGATCAGCGATTCGTATTCCCACCTCGGTTTCATTCACAATCTTGATTTCGCAGGCTGACGTATGACACTGGATGAACTACAAAAACTGATTGATCAGATGTATTCCCGAAAGGATCAGGCACGCGGAGTTGAAGGCACTTTTATGTGGCTGATGGAAGAAATCGGAGAACTGGCCGCAGCGCTCAGAGAATCACCGAAGGAAGAGATCGCTCGTGAGTTTGCAGACGTTCTTGCCTGGCTGGCGACGATCGCAAATATTGCTGAAATCAATCTGACAGAAGCGATCCAGCAGAAATATGGCAATGGCTGTCCGGGGTGCGGGCAGATGATTTGTACCTGTGCCGAATCGGAAAAACCCTGAATCTTCGCCCGACATCGCAACGAGGTTGTACCATGCCCGTACTCAATTCTGCAGACATGACCTGTGACTCTGAACGGCCTCCAGGAATGTGTGCAAAGCTCCTGATGTCTTTCGGTGTGGCGTGTCTGGCCCTTGTTGGCCGGATCAACTCGTGTGTTGCTGACGATCATCCCATTTTTGCTGCCGATGCTGCACGCGTACTTTGGGCGGATGGCGAGTTCACCGAAGGCGTTGCGGTTCGATCCGATGGCCTGGTCTTCTTCAGTGATATCCCGCGAAACGCCGCCGCAAGCGGTCGCATCTGGATGTACGACCCATCAACGACAAGGACGACCACGTTCTGTTTCGACAGCCACAAAAGTAACGGGCTGGTCTTTGATTCGGGCGATCGATTGTTCGCGTGCTGTGGAGCAAATGGCGGTTTGCGAGCGTTGTGCGAAGTATCCGGCACCGGCGTTGTCAAACCACTGGTAGATCGAATCGAAGGTCAAAGATTCAATTCTCCGAACGATCTGACAGTCGCGACAGATGGAAGCATCTATTTTTCAGATCCACGTTATGTTGGGCAGGAACCGATGGAATTGTCAGAGATGGCTGTCTATCGGTTCGACCCTGCCACAGGGGCAGTCATCAGGGCATCTGCCGACGCATCTAAACCGAATGGTGTGGAAGCGTTGCCGGGTGGAAAACAAATGCTTGTGGCAGATACCAACAACGGTTGGGTCGGACTTGCCGACTCACCAAAACAGGCCCCTGGCCCCATGCGTCTTTTGCTGTTCGAAATCACACAGAACCACACACTTACAAATCCCCGGACGCTGTTTGATTTTGGAACGGAAACGGGAATCGATGGAATGACAATCGACAGCCATGGACGCATCTTTGCAGCGGTTCGCTGTGAATCCCGGTTTGGCATTGGTGTCTTTGATCTGCAGGGGAAAGAACTGGATTTCCTGACCACGTCGGAATTGCCAACCAACTGCAGTTTCGGGGTGGGGAACGATGCCGGCACTCTGTACATCACAGCAGGCGGATCTCTGCTCAGCATTGCGACTAAGAGCCCATGACAAACTGATGAAGACCAAACGAACGGGAACCCGGCAAAATTGTGAGAGACCTCGTCACAGAATCTACGGGCCACTGATGTCTCGCGGACGTGGCTGGTTTTCAATGGTCCACTCGCAGTCTGGCGAATGGACCGGTATCTCGGGATGCCCGGACGAGCCATCATGATGGAAGTACACATCAATCTTCAGGGATCGCTGGATTATCACTCCATTGCCGGGTACCTGAATTCGAATCTCCCGGACCTTTATGCGGCGCTGGATTTCGACTTGTCGCACATCCATTCGAAGGCCATTATCAATCGATCGGAAATCAGCGTCACTGCGGTTCGGCAGGACGACGTCAGGCCTGAAATCTCCACGGCAATTGCAGTTGACTACGTCCTGCCATGGGAATTATTCGTCGCGTGCAATGACCATCGTGAAACCGGGGCGACGGCAAGAACGGTGCGTGGAGAACTGGACGGCAATGTCCTGGTGTTGCGGCCGTTTATCCTGCCGGATGATAACAGTGCCGAGAGGTGGTTGCTGTAGCCATGATCTTCAGGCTGGCTGATGCGATGGGGTCTATCCGTGCGGTGTTCGGGGTTGCTTCGGGAACCGGGCGAGGCTCCGGAGAATCGGGGATTCGCCCGAGGGCTGGACTGTGGTGGGCTTAGTCGATGAACCGAAAGTCGGTGGATCCGAAGATGGCATGAAATACTTCAGACCAGGCTTCGACGGAATCCGGGCCGCAGTGTTTCAGATGCTCCATCAGCACCGACCGTTCCTCCTGCGTTGCGTTGCGGGCCACTGTGAGCCGGAAGGCATCATCGAGGAGGCGTTCCAGAGACTGGTCTTCCCGCAGATCATCCACAGAAACAGTCTGAAGGAATCGTTCTGCGGACAATCTGGATTGCTGCGAGATGAACGGGCTGTTCATCAGGTACAGCGATTGGGCGGGCAATGTACCTGATGTTCTGCGCCCGGTGACAGTATTCGGATTCGCAATGTCGAATACGAAGAACAGATCGAGCATGGCATTGCGGAAGAACGGAACGAAGACGCTGCGAGCATTCACCGGGTGATCGTCGTGAACATAGCCGTTATCGTAGGTGGATAGTCGCCCAATTGTTCTTCCACTTGTCACTGTCAGATCCAGTTGACCGCTGATCATCAGCACCGAGTCTCGCAGCATTTCGGCATCGATACGGCGCTGAAATCCCCGGGTGAGAAGCATGTTGCCGGGGTCGGCAGACCTTGATGCTTCGACCACGGACGACATTCGAAATGTGCGGGACAGGCACATTCGACGGATCAGTTTTCGAGGAGCCCACCCATCGTCATGCATAAACGAATGGGCCAGGAAGTCCAGCAGTTCCGGATGCGTCGGGGGCTGACCTGTTGTTCCGAAATTGTCAGGATCGCGTACCAGCCCTTCACCCATCACGTGCATCCAGACTCGATTGACGAACACGCGTGCTGTCAGAGGATTGTCTTCAGAAGACAGCCATTCGGCCAGTTGCAGCCGACCACTTTGATCCGACGGAATCTCCGCAACAGCTGCAAGGGTGGCTCCTTCGGCACCTTTATCGGTTTCCACCTGCCGACAGTGATTTACCGGGGTGGCGACCGTGAGGAAGCCCCGTGGAATAACTGGTCCAAGCCGGTGCGGGTCACCACGCAGATGCAAATGCCAGTCGGCCGGTTGAGATTCATCTTCAACACACATGGCCAACGGCAATTCTGGCTTGAGCTTCATGTGCGCGGCCAGTTCGGCTCGCAGCGACTTCAGCCGAGTCTCACGGTCCGCCTGTTCCTCTGCGCTGATCAGGCTCTTTTTAGAGCGAAGTTCGTCGTCCCCGGGTGACTTGACGTTTGCCACAGTGTCCACGGGCAGGAACTGCACGGCATCCGCAATGACATAACCATCTGATGCACCAGACACGTCCACGACTACCACAGCAGGGCTATTGGCTGTGAATTCATATTCACCAAGTTTCGTAAACACGCCATCAGCATTCGGGGCAAGCTGTTGATTGATTCGCACTTCCGTGGACCCATCTGCGTGATGTACAGTGACTGGCACCGATGCTGATCGGCTTGGGCTGAAGTTGTGGGCCATACGAACAGCCCATCGCCCCTCTGTCGGCAGCATTGCGGAATAACGAACCTGGATCCCGGTGCGGTCGTGACCGCTGTGATGGTATCCTGCTCCGACGAAAGGTGGCTGAATCGCTGACTGCTGCCATTCTCCCTGAAATTCTGCAGCAGAATCATCAACAACGACACCCTGCAGGGAATCCAGTGCGATGCCGTTTCTGAGCTTCGCACGCGTATTCGTTTGCTGGTCCAGTGCGGCAATGCCGTCTTTGAGTTTCTTC
Organism: Planctomycetaceae bacterium; assembly: GCA_041398825.1. Taxonomy (NCBI): domain Bacteria; kingdom Pseudomonadati; phylum Planctomycetota; class Planctomycetia; order Planctomycetales; family Planctomycetaceae; species Planctomycetaceae bacterium. Next base: position 14,200 of record JAWKTX010000012.1, read on the forward strand.
TCTTTTTGCTGCCACAGTTCCAGCTGCGCCGGGTCGAAACCGGTTCGCAATTCGGTGGTGACGTAACCACTAACATTCCCGGGAGTCAGTGTGTGGGTGCTGCGGAAAATTCCGGCCAGCGCGTAGTAGTCGGACGCGGGGATGGGGTCAAACTTATGGTCGTGGCATCTTGCGCAACCCAGAGTCATCCCCATGAATGTTCGACCAACGGCGTGCACCTGTTCGTCGATCACATCCATCCGCAGCGATTCTTTATCCTGTTGCTCAAAGTTGATCGCTCCCATGATCAGATAACCTGAACCAGTCACCTGGTCGTCTCGTTGTTTGTCAGTGCTGGCCGGCAGCAGGTCTCCGGCAATCTGTTCACGCACGAACTGATCGAAGGGCTTGTCGTCGTTGAAGGATCGAATTACGTAATCTCGGTACCGCCAGGCATGGGGATACATCAGGCTGCGGCCACCGCCGCTTGATTCTGCAAACCTTGCGACATCCAGCCAGTGACGTCCCCAGCGCTCGCCGAATCGAGGTGAAGCCAGCATGTGATCGATTGTTTGTTCCATGGCCTGTTCGGGATCTATGTTCCATGCCGCCACAAATGTGTCGATCTGGTCGGGAGTCGGAGGCAGACCGGCGAGCACGAATGCAAGCCGCCGAATCAGTTCTTCGGGTGTTGCATCTTGTCCCGGTTTCACACCGTTTTTTTCATGTCCGGCTGCGACGAACGCATCAATGTCGGTGCGAGACCACGCGCGGGAGTCAGAGTTAAGGTCTGGCACCGGAGGTCTCTGGACTGGCCGGAAGCTCCAGAATTTCCTCCCTTTGTCCAAATCGACTGAGGAAGTCTTTGCTTCCACCTTTCCATGCCTTGGATCCACCAAACCATCGTTGATCCATTGTTCGAAGTCCCGAATGATCGCATCATTCAGGCGTTCATCCGGAGGCATCTGCAGAGATAAGTGCTTGAGTGCTTCGATGATCAGGCTGCCAGCAGCCTCACCAACAACAACCGCTGCACCGGAGTCTCCACCTGCGAGCAGAGCGTCTCGGGAATCCACCCGCAAACCACCTTCTGATTTTGCGGTTTCGTTCGAATGGCATTTGTAGCAGTGCTGAATTAAGACTGGCCGGATGCGGCTTTCGAAGAACTCGAGTTTCTGCCGATCCTGAACTGTCTCTGGTGTGGTCCGGCCTGAAACTGTCTCCCGTACGGATTCGTCGGCGCTGTTGAATCCCACCGGCCACAGCAACATGAGGACGGAGAGAGCAGTGACAGCATAGGCTCGGGGGGGCCGTGTGGAATGAGAATCTGAAGTTGGCATCATCATCACTATTGCTCGAAAAATTCATTCGCGGACGTCATCGCGGCATTGGCGGTTGCTGTGCCATGGGATGAGTGCTGCTATGATGGTGGCTTTGTCGCAGAAACTCCAGCCGATTACGCATCAATCCCAGGCTGGCTGCAGAACCTTCCTGACTGCAGCCGCAGGCAACCGATGCAGATTTGGCCCCCCACATTTATCAAAGTTAGCAGGACCATGAATTCGCCCTCTCCAATCCAGGTACGATATATCGATCACGTGACACTGATTGTCAGGGATGTTCAGGCGAGCCGCGATTTTTACGTGGGACTTCTGGGAATGCAGGAGGTCGAACGACCGGCGTTTTCATTCGGTGGTGCGTGGTTTCAGGCCGGGGCGACTCTGATACACCTGATTGAAGAACATGACCTGAGTGGCCCGGCGGGTTTTCCGGGGGACACCGTTCGTTCCAGCCGCAACCATCACTTCGCCTTCGAAGTCGACGATGCCTGGCAGGCGGCTGAAACTCTGAAGTCTCTGGGGATTCCTCTTGTTGATGACGCCAAGCTTCGACCGGATGGTGCTGTTCAGGTTTTCATTGCCGACCCTGACGGTCACGTCGTTGAGCTTTCGACCAGCGCCGATGCGCTGGCCGCTCGGAAGTAAGCCCCGGCACACGATATCAGTCGATGGATTCAGTTTCGAAATCCGAAGCATTGACCCAGCCCGCACGTACTTTGTCTCCGTTCTTCCAGCGTTCGTAGAATCCGAGGCCCGATTGATCCGCGTACGGCATGGATTCGAAATAGTCGGAAGGCCCGAGAATTCGGGGATCTCCCTCGGACTTCAGTGCCGTCGTCATCGTTTCTGCCAGATTCTGTCGGATGTCGTCGAAAGACGGCACCGCCGCCAGATTACGCAGGCAGTATCGATCCTGGGTTAAAAGATAAAGCTCTTCAGACGGGCGTTTGCCAAAGGACAACTGCCAGCGTCCGGCCGTATCTGCACCGTAGCGTCGTGCGTTCAGAATTTCAGTCTTTGTAGGACTTCCGTCACAGTTGAGATAGCCTGTTTCGGGGTTTCCGGCAGGCCAGCGGTTCGTTTCAAAGTTTCTGATATATAGGTAGTCGCCTTTCACGACGCCACGGATTGGATAGCCCTGATCTTCGGGGCGACCGATATCATGGCGTTCTTTTCCGATCAGCAGGAAATCACGAAGCCGGGGCCCCTGTTCACTCTGCTGCGAAACGGTGAAGATACTGCTAACAAGAGAATGCCCCGGAGAAGGAGACATCCCTGATGGCTGCCATTCAACTTCAGCTGCTTCGAGGAATGTCGGGGCGAAATCAATGAAGCTCACAAGGTCGTCGACGATTCGACCGGGCTTTTGGATGCCATTTTTCCACATGATGGCCAAAGGCAAATGATTACTGAGTTCGTATTCCTGGCCTTTGATTCGTGGAAACGGCATGCCATTATCGGCGGTGACCACAACAATCGTGTTTTCCAGAATACCTCTTTCTTCGAGTTCAGACAGCATGCGATTCAGGTGAGTATCGAAGTGCTCGATTTCCAGTGCATAGTCCAGCATATCATTTCGGATGACTTCGTTATCGGGCCAGAACGGCGGCACTTCGTCGATATCGGCCAGTGCTTTTCCCCCGACGGATACGCCTGTTCCATATTCGTAGCCGCGATGCGGTTCTGTGCTGCCGTACCAGAAGCACCAGGGCTTTTCGTCCGGATTCGCATTCAGAAACTCCGTGAAATTGGCCGCATAGTCATTGTTGCTGATAGCTTTGGTAGGCGGTTGCTTCTTCTTTGCCTGCCATGGTTTTCCGGCGAGCTGTCGCAGCTTTCCGTCTTCGTCCTTCGCGACACCCGGAGCCCATCCCTTGCCTGTCATACCAGCGTGATAACCATGTTCCCCGAGCACTTCGGCCCATGTCCTGAATTCTGGCGGGAAGTAGGGCCAGTGATTGCACGCGGCTTCCAGTTGCCAGGGGTTTCTTCCGGTAAGGATGCATGCACGCGACGGTGCGCATTTGGCATTTGGAGTATAGGCGCGGGTGAAAAGGAGTCCTTCCCGAGCCACTCGATCGAAGGCTGGAGTTTGAACCCAGTTGCATCCATAAGCGCCCATGTGCAGCCACGACGCATCATCTGCGATGCAGAACAGGATATTGGGGCGGCCAGCCGGATGGGTTTCATGATCTGGCGTGCTGTCCGCAGTATCTGTGACCGGGGTCAGGCGGATTTCCCGAACATCCATCACCGCGACACCGGGCTTTTTCACGGCTGTCAGTTGCAGCGTATGATTCGTTGAGGTCTTCAGCGAAATCCTGCCAAGTTTTCGCCAGATGAAATTCTGAAAATGCCCTGTGTCTTCAACCGTGAATGTCAGCGTTTGATCGTCAGCACGGAGTTCAACGGTACTTCCTCCCTGATCTTTGCCGCAACCCTGCAGAATTTCCACTTCGTACTTGCCGGCTACAGTTGTGGAGAAATTCCATGACGGCGAATCCGCCAGGACAGCCCAGTATCCGACTGTGTTCTTATAGGGCTGTGGTTCATACCGAAGCTTCTCTCCTCGCACAGATGCCTTGCGTGCGGGCAGAGAAATCACGCCCTTGTCGTCTGGTTTTGAAGTGATATTCGGGTCGAAGACAACCGGAGGCGCGTCTGTTTCGATGACAAGAGTCGCTGGAAAAGAATCCGGTTGCTGCGACAGCCGGATTCGCCAATCCATGATTTCCGGCTGCACCATCATGGCTTTGGGATCGGCCGGCCTTCCTGGCTGATCGGCAATTGTGATGGGTGAAGCGGGATCGGGCTCCTGTCCCTTCCAGTAAACGCGATTCACCACGCACACCAGACGCGGAATCATCAATTCATTTTTGGGTGGCATCTGGTGGATTTGAACCAGGATCCGATTTCCCTGAACCGAAACCTCTGATGCGCCTGGGATTTCCCAGTCGACTTTCACGGCCTCCTCCGGGCCCGTCGCGGAATCCCGAATTACGGCCGCGGTTGTGGCAGAGGTTGAACAAACCAGGAGCAGAGCCGCAATAAAGCGGGGCTGAATGTCACTGATCAGAAGTTGGAGCATTGATTTTGGGTCCTGCATGGACATGGAATAGAGGTCCTGAATGAAAAGACACCATGCCGCGTGACGACAAGTCTGAAACTTTACGGCAGGCGGGCGGCATTCAGAAAAGAAACAATTGGGCATTCAGAAAATCCAGTGAACTGGAAATCCGGTCGTTCAGAAATCCCAGAGTTCCGTCCGGGTGGAGGAAGTGATATTAATCCAGTCGATGGAGACCTTTGACTTCGCTGCCGGGCAATAGAAGCGGACGATCCCCAAAGGAATAGCGGCATCAAGATCCACCGTGATTTCCTGCCATTCACCAGGTACAACGCTGTACGGCACGTCGCGAGCGTTTGCCAGATCGTTCGCCTTGCCGGATGGAATTTGCTGGACTCTGGATTTCAGGTCGGGCGCGGAGGCTTCGTTGATGCATCTGATGCGGACCGATACTTTCGCCGGCCCCTGAAATCGATTCGCCGGGATGCCGAGAAATGCTTCTTCGCTCTTTGATGTCACCAGCAGAGCTCCATCCTGAAGTCGGGCGGAACAGTTCCTGGGCTTCCAGCCTTTTAATTCTGCGGCTCCTTCGCTCAGTGACCCCGATGATGAGGTGACCCGTTTTTTTGCGGCATTGTTCTTCGGCGTGCTCACACCTTCTGCAGAAGGATCGTATCTGGAAGGGTCGAACGCCGGGTTTGGCTTCGGTGTGACGGCGGCGGTTGACTGCAGAAATTCTTCGATCTTTGTGTCCAGTCTGGCGACTACATCAGGATGAAGAGATGACACATCGTTCTTTTCCCCCGGATCCTGATTCAGGTCGAACAGTTTGTAACGATGCATTCCGGAGGGAGTGCTGTGGAAAATACGGATCAGTTTCCAGTGTTGATGATGGATCGTGACCGATGGTTCCAGCCAGTCCGGAACGCGGGTCGCGTGCGGGAAGTACGTAAAGATTGCATCTCGCTCAAATTTTTCGCCACGCAGCGCCGAGGTGAAACTCCGGCCATCAAATACCTGCCCTGCCTGAGGCTTCAGCGAAAGCATGTCCAGCAGAGTCGGATAGAAATCATAACTGCAAATCAGCGCATCGCTCCGGGATGCAGGCATGACATGACCGGGCCAGCAGACAACGCACGGCACATGGATACCACCTTCAAAGACATTTCCTTTTCCCCCTCGCAATGGAGCGTTGCTGGTGGGCGTTGTGCCATCAATTTCGTTGTACATGTTTCCGCCATTGTCGGAGGTGAACACGATGATCGTGTTATCCGACAGGTTCAAACGATCGAGAGTATCAAGCAGCGTACCCACGGCGTCGTCCATGCTTTCCACCATACCAGCATACGTTGGACTTCGCTGCGGATTTCCGGGATCCACCCGCTTTCGGTACTTGTCGATCAATGATGGCTTCGCATCGAACGGCGCGTGCACGCTGAACATCCAGTAGTTCAGAAAGAACGGTTCACCCCGGTGTTGCTCTATAAACGCGACCGCTTCTTCAGCCATACGATCTTCGATGTGCTGATCCGGAGTATCCGGATCGAAATCCGGAAACTTCCAGGGAGCCACGTAGCTGCCTGCTGGCCCCGGTCCTGGCCAGTGAGGAACGTCGATGTCGAATCCATTTTCCAGCGGCGAATACGGAGCTGCTCCCAGATGCCATTTCCCGAAATGGCCGGTTGCATAGCCCGCATCGCGAAGTGATTCTGCGAGCGTATAGTAGTCGGTGCTGAAACGCGTGACGGTTGTGGGCATAACAACCGGACTATTGGCAGATGCTTTTTCCGCTACGGTACTCTGCAGGACGATCTGTGGAAGATGGCAGGCGGGTGTTGTGATGCCTGTGCGTGCCGGGCTTTGTCCCGAAAGAATGGCGGCTCTCGTCGGCGAACAAAGCGGACTCGGCGTGTACGCGCGGTTGAATGTCATACCACGGGCCGCAAGCCGCTGAATATGGGGCGTTTCGTAGAAAGTCGTTCCGTTGTACAACGTCGTGTCGTTAAATCCGAGGTCATCGGCGAGAATAAAAACAACATTCGGAAGTTGTCTTTCCGATGCCGATATCGCCAGACATCGCATGCAGACCAGCACGAAAACAAGTCCATACTTCATCGATGCATTCTCAACAGGTACAAGAGTCAGGAGCAAAATTCAGGAAACCGAATCGTAGCGAACCAATTCACAGGGACAGATTCACAGGGACAGAACAACACGAAAACCGTTGGTCAGATCCAGATCACCGGCACGCAGATCTGCCCGGGCGTCCGATCGGCAGAAATAGGCGCGGTAACCAAATCCGCCTTCGCGAAGGACTCGTCGATAATCTCACTGCTCGCGTCGTCGCCGCGTTCTTCTCGAATCGCCTGACCATAAGCTGTGAATTCATCTTCACACCATTCGAATGCGTTGCCCGGAGTATCAAACGAACCAAAGCAATTCGGCGTCAGCTGCCCTACCGGGTGCAGGCCGTTGTCATAGCGGTTCGGTCCGGGGATATCGGAGTTGTCAATAAACCAGGCAGAGTTGGGCAGCAGAGTCTCATCGATCTGCCGCAGTGGCCGCGGCTCACGTTCCAAGACTTCGCGCAGCATTTCGATCGGTGTTGCCGCACGGTACGGTTTTCTTCCGGAAAGCATCTCGGACATCACGACGCCAAGACTGTAGACGTCGGTGCGACCATCGATCTTCTGCAGGATAGACGACCCCGAACCCGCCTGATCCGAGGAGTCGGATTGCTTTGTACCGGGTCGTCTGAAACTCGCTCGATGACGACAGATCTTTCGATTCGTTTCCGGTGCTGTGCGAATTGACCAGTTGCGTCTCATCAAATGGATCATGATGATTTTCGTCTGGACCAGACATAGACACAGATCCGGCACACTGGTGTCGATCCAGTGGGTACAGAATCACGATCGACTCACAAACAGACCGGTGCCTGACCCGGGTACCGGCTGCATCGACAATGTTGTGAATCATTGCCGACCGAACACGAAATCTTCGTGTTCGGTCGGGCATTGAAATGACATTGACGCTGTCTCTACTTCAGCGATTTGATCTGAATGTTCCTGAATTCAACAGGGTCATTGTGACCTGCAAATCCAAAGTGACCAGACGTCCTGTCTTTGCCTGGATGCGCGCTGTTGGCCATGTAGTCGGTAATTGTGGAGAGGTCGGTATTCAGGATCACATTTCCATTCAGCTCGACCTTAATCGTGCTGCCTTTCACCGTGACTTCCTGAAAGTTCCACTCGCCTGTCGGTCGAAGATACCCGCGCGCTGCTGCCGCCATACCGTATGCAGATCCATGGTACTGGCGAGGATCGAGTTTTGCGTACTTGGGGTGTTCGCTATCCAGAACCTGCAACTCGCACATCGCCGCATATGCTGGATTTCCTTCGCCGGGCGAACGGATAGCCAGCCCGTTATTGCCACCTGGCGGCAGCTTGAACTCCAGCCGCACTACAAAGTCGCTGTATTCTTCTTTGGTCAGCAGGTTCCCGCCTTTTCCAGGCTTGCACCTTACAGCACCGTCAACGACTTCGTAGTCGTCCACAGGGCCCATCCAGCCTGTCAGGTCTTTGCCGTTGAAGATCGTATCGAATCCATCGTTGCCAGCCTTGGCAAGCATCGCATTGGCTTCGTCTGACGGAATTTCGCGAAGGTAAATATTTCGCCATCGAATTTCACCACCATGCGTTTGCAGCTCAATGGGGCCTTTGGCGGAGAGAGGGGATTTTCGATCCCAGTAGTTTTCCATCGTGGCGTGATCAACAACCATTTTGCCATTCAGCCAGACGGTTGTTCGAGCCCCGAGCTGGCGAATACGGAAGCTGTTCCATTCGCCGAATGCCTTGTCGGCCAGCTCGGTGGGATCCTTACCTGGAGCGCCGGGGCTGTTGTTCCAGAGGCCACCGCTTCCCTTGTTGGCACCCAGGTTAAACTTGGATTCGTCGGTGTAGTCCCAGATCTGAACCTGCGGTGTTCCTTTCAGGTAAATGCCGCTGTCGGCTTTTGCAACCGTCTTGTAGTCAATCAGCAATTCATAATCCGTGAATTCGTCATTGGTGATCAGATAAGGTCCCTTACCGTCGTTCACCAATTCTCCGTTTTCTACGGTCCAGTGTTCTTTCGCTTCGGCTGTCCATGCGTCAATTCTCGCTTTTCGTTCTTCCTCCGGCAGCTCTGCAAATTTGACAGGGTTAGAGCTTACCTTACCGTACCAGCCGTCAAGGTTTTCCCCGTTGAACAAACTTCGAAAGCCAGCTGGCGGGGCAGCTGAAACCGTCGAAAGGCAGGCGGTCGTGAGGGCCAAACCGGCCAGGCATTGGAGGGCCGACACCAGCGGCTTTTGCAACATTGAAATTCTCCGGTGGGAATAAAGGTGGGATGTTCATGATCTGATTCAAGCGTAGCGGACTTCACGATCAGGTTCACCTGATCAGTCCGACATCGCAGCAACAGACTATCGAAACCGCCTCCAATTGTCAGCTTACCGCCGATTTCGGGTTCAAGGATTCGTGGTGATCCGATGCCTGTCAAAGGGCGCAGGTTGAAAGTTTGTCGATCATGATCAATTTGCAGGTTCGGATTTAAATCCGTTACCAGCGTTTCTGCAGGATTTACTTTTGAAACGGATGCCGCCGAATTTTCCAGCGAATTGGTTTCAAATCGTGTCGGCTGAGACAGCCATGCAGATTGTTGCGAGCAGGCTCTTCTTACAGAAGACCTCAATCTGTTCAGGACGATGATGCACTCGACGGAATTCCACGACGAATGGACTCGCCGCAGATTTCAAAGACCCAGCCGTTTCAACGGCTTGAATCTTCTGCCACCAAAAAAGTCCGTTTTCAGGTGATTCCACTATGTCAGCAGCCACTCTTCCCCAGGCCGCCCCTTCATCAAATCCTGAAAAGTTGGACCCCTGCATGTATCCGCCAGCCAGTGTCTCGAACAACATCGAGTCTCCCGCTGAAGTCCGTACACTCGACCAACTCAAGAACTTTGTGCATATTTCACTGTGCCGCAAAGAAAACCTGCTCGAACATCACTTCCCGATGTCCGAACTGGAATTGATGCAAAACGGGAATCGTTGTGGGTATCAATTCGTTCTGCATGGGCCCCGTTCCGTCAAACTGGCGGCCGTCTGGGCCGAGCCGTCCAACGAGATTCTGTTCTACGATGCGACCGGGCACCGATTTGCTCGTATCCGCCTTCCACACCGTGTGTCGTAGATCGATGGCCGATCAGGGCTAAAGCATCCCTGAATCTGACCATCGGTGATCACAGTGTCGCCATCCAACGGCCACACAGCCCGGCCTGATTGCACTTAGAACGTCGGTGTCAGGTATTCTGTGATGCACCGATCCGGATAATGCCTGGCAACATCAGACATGCGCGATTCCGTAGATGTCAGATCCACAGCCCGCTACGCTGCAGGCAAGTCGCCCACACTGCGTGATACGAAGATCTGTCGCGGCGATGCCATCGGCACTCGCAGGTCGGGACAAATCGACACCTCCATCCATCAGGGCCAAAGAGATCGGCAGCACTGACCCCACAATGAACTCTGTGGGCGATTGGAGAATGTCGCAAGCAACACGAACCTGACTTACTCCGACGATCCAGCCAAAGGAAAATCTTCTTGCTTTGCCGAATTACATCCACTCTTTGATTGGGTGACCTTCGAGCAATCGAACCGGGCGGCCATCAGGCGCTTGCGCCATGAGGTCGGCAGGCATTCCCAGTTTTTCGTAGATTGTGACTGCCAGGTCAGCGGTGGTGTATTCATCGCGAATCGGCCGTCCCCCTTCTTCGTCGGTGGCACCCAGCACCGCACCACCAGGCACACCGGCCCCGGCCATGACTGCAAATCCCGCACTGGCCCAGTGATCGCGTCCACTGGCCGAATTGACGTTCGGCGTGCGTCCAAAATCTGTCAGCCAGACGACAAGTGTGCTGTCCAGCAGCCCACGTTCCTGGAGATCCGTCAGCAGAGCAGGCAGACCCTGATCGATTGGCGGAATGCGGCTGGATTTCAAGGTCTTGAAATTATTCTGGTGTGTGTCCCAGCCACCGTCCGTGACCGTGACAAATCGCACGCCGCTTTCAATTAAGCGTCGAGCCAGGAGGCAGCTTTGACCAAATTTGTGACGGCCGTACTTGTCCCGGAGAGCTTCTGATTCTTCTTCGATCCGAAACGCCGTCTTCGTTTCCGGCGCCGTGATCATGTTGAAGGCAGCCTTGTAATGTTCGTCCAGTGCATCAAAGGCTTCCGCCTGCACATCTGCCTTCCGTTGAAGTGAATCGATCGCGGTCAGCATGCGTTGCCGACGATCAACACGTGATGAATTCACGCCGGTTGGAAAACTGATATCCCGCACGTTGAAGTTCTTGCCATTGGGGTCAGCAAGAATCTCGAAGGGATTGTGTTCCAGCCCGAGGATTCCTGATGAACCGCCACCAAACCGATGGTCGATCGAACTACCAAGCTGAATAAATGGCGGCAGGGCCGACTTGAAACCTTTATACCAACTGACAACGGAACCGTAGGTGGGATAGTGCAACGATGCGTTGAACCTTCTGCCCGACATTGCGAACTGATCCGCCACACCGTGACTTCCGTTCTCCGGATTCCAGCTTCGAAGCAATGCAAACCGATTCAGTTCGCGAGCCATGTTCGGAAGGATCTCGGTGAACTGCACGCCAGGCACCGCCGTATCGATCACACCAAATTCACCCTTGACGCTTGTCGGGGCGTTGGGCTTGGGATCGAACGTGTCGTGGTGGCTGGTTCCGCCCTGTGTCCAGACAAGAATGCAGTTCGTGTCACGGGCTGGCTGATCCCGATAGGGCGCCTCTGCATCCGCTGCTCTCGCACGTCCTGCCAGTAACCCCGGCAACGAAATCCCAAGTCCGGCCAGTCCGCCAATTCTCAAGGCTCCTCGGCGAGTCTTTCGTTCGCAGTCCACAAAAGTTTGGTGTTCGAAGTCAAGCATGGCTCGAATTCCTCAAATAGCCGAACACAGGGAGTATTCGCGCGACGTGGTGGCGTGTCGGGAAGGCAGGTCAGGTGGGATTCAAAACAAACAGGTCATTGCGACCGCGTCGGGTTTGGAGGTGGGAAACACCGGCGCTTCTTCATGTTCGCACGGAAGACAGACAAATCTTTGCCGGGAATTCCGCTGCCATAGTATTCCATCGGGATGGCCACAATCAACACAACAACGCAAACAGAGGGGATACCACTGGGTAAAATGGGCGGATTCTCCCGTATACGCAGCATTTCCAGATGTTCACCGGGCAGTATCCGGGGGGTGTGCTGGATACCGGGGACCGCAGTGCGGACGTCGCGTGATAACCGACCTGCGATATTTCATTGCAGGATTCTTGCGGGGAAGCAGTGCCAGAACTCAATTCAGCAGGTTGATCAGGCGGCCCAAAACGTGCGCCGATCACGAATCAGAAATCGTAGTACTTCAGGTAAACGCAACCGAAGGCAAGGACAACGCAGATAAAAACAGCGTTAGTTGCGATGGGCCTCCAGACATCCAGTTTGATTCGATCCTTACGCAGGTCCTGATGGGCATTTGCCGGGCCATCGTTGTTTGCGTCGATCACTGCGGAGCGTTCGCCGGTGATCAGGTAGCGAACCGCGTTGTCCATATCTGATGGTCGCGGCAGAATGCTGTGCAAAGGGTTCACAACGTAATCGAAAACCGGAAATGTCCAGCCAGGGTGCCCCGACTTTGTTTGATCGGTGAGCTGTTGCGTTCCATCCCACACCATGACGGTCTTTCGTCCATCACTTGTCAGCAGGTGTCCCGAATTATCAAAAGCGATGGCCGAGACGCGACCATTCCAGTTGCTCTTCCAGTCCATGAGCGTCTTCTGTTCGACATCCGCCAACACAACGTGGCCATCATGCGATAAAAGAGCCATGGTCCTGCCAATGCGGTCAGATGTGACCACAAGGGGCAGTCCGTCATCCGGAAGCTTTGATTCTGCAATTGTTTCGAGTGACAAAGAATCCAGCAGATGGATTGTCCCGTCAGAAAATGCTGCCATCGCCACGTTGCCCGTACAGGCAATGAGCCCGCTGGCATCTTTCAGAATTTCGCGTGTTGGCCCGATGTCATACTTTCCTTCTTCGTTGCTGACGAACGTATGAACCGTACCTTCGTCCAGAATCAGAATCTGGCCGGTGGTGGCATCAAGACAAGCGGATGCATTTGCCGTCCACCGAGGAATTTTTTCGGTCTGCAGTTCGACGAAGGCGTCGGACGACTTTCCGTTGAACAGCCCGAAAGTCACTTTGCTCAGATATTCAGACGTCTGCTTTTGTTCGTCCGAACGACTGTTGAACTGATAGATACCGCCGCTGGCGGGAAGAAGAATTCGACCGGTCTTGTCGATCAGCAAATCAAGTACCGGGCCAGGTGTCGTCCCTTCGGATTCTCTTTCCCATCCTCCCAATTCACTCCCGGACACCACGGTTGCTGCGCTTAAGCCTCCGAATCGAGAGGGTTGCGTCTGAAGTGCAATGATTCGTTCGTTGCGAAAGTCGTAGACTGGCAGGAATCGTACGCCTGACATCATGAGTCGCTGGAGAATCCGAGGCATTCCCTGCCCGTCCGATTTGAAGATTTCTTCCCAGTCTTTTCTGTCCTCATCCCATCGAAAGACGCTGCGACTTCCATCGACTGTGATCAACTGGTTCCCCGCCGAAGTGATCTCAATGATCCGTTGCGACTTGATGATATTCTCGGACATGAATCCATGCGTCGCACCGATAACGAAAAGACAGATCCAGAAGACGATGACCAGGATCAGAGATACATTTGCGTTTCGCCAGATGGCACCTGTGACGGCTGAGACAGAAAAATAAATTGCGAACAGGAAGACATAGACCGGAATGCACCACAATAGCTCGGTGCGCCACTCGCCCAGTCGCGATCCAAGAATCAACCAGACTCCTGTGACCAGCAAAGTCGCGCAAAGCAACGTGAAGATGCATCCGCCAAGAAACTTGGTGAGGAACAGCAGAGTGCGAGAAACCGGCTTGCTTAACAGAAGTGAGATTTCGCCCGGTTCGAAGGTGCGCGGGATGATAGAGGCGGTGACCAGCAGCGAACCAAAGATGCCGAAGAATCCCAGAAAGACGGACAACACCCCAACGATGATTCCGTCCATGGCCATCCGGAACTGAGACGGCAGCAAATCGACCGGATCGGTCATGTCTGTTCCCAGATAGGTCACAACCGTTGCGGGGTCGTCTTTCAGCTGAATAGATTCCGGAAACACTCTGGCCAGCGTCGTCAGTGATGCAAACAAATAGTCATCTGATTCTGTTTCTCCGGCAGTCAGTTGGGCGACGATCTCTTCGTCAAGGTTCAGCGAAGAGAACGCCTCAGCGTCATAAAACGATTCGTTTTCCCGAAGCCTGTTCAGCATTTCGACAATGTCGCGGCGTAATCCACGGCCGCGTCGATTTGTACCGCGATTTTCGGATTCTTCTTTGCTGGTCCAGGCTTTCAGTCGTTCGCTGTCGTTTTCATTCAACAGATTCCTGAGATGAACGATTGCAGAACGATTCGCAAGATCAGCCCCAGGTTCAGCAAGGCTTTGGACAAGCTGTTCGGGATCCTTGAGCTCCTGTTGTCGTAGTCGAAGACTGCGTTCTGTGCGCAGGCCAATCGGCGAGAGCGCGAGCAGCACCACAACGATCACCACAAGTGCGATCCACAGAACTCGTGACGCCATGGCTTCGCGGAAGGAGTCTTTAAGAATGGCGATGAATGCACGCATGGGTTCAATGAGTTTCCATCAGGAGATGGTGTCGCTCGACGATCCGCCGAAACACCTTTCGGACATTCCAGTTCCAAAGCAGTTCAGTTCGAATGCAATTTCCGACATTCGTATTCACCGATCGTCTGACAGACCATGTCTTGTGGCACCCTGCCAGCGAGAATGCCACCACCCACCTCGGGAGCTGCCAGTCATCCGGAGCACCAGTCATCCGGAGTTGCCAGTTGTGCGGACAATTTCCAGGAAAGCCTCTTCCAGGGTGAACTCGCGACGTCCCATCTGCCAGATACTGATGTGTCTGGCTCGCAATTCATCGACGATCTGATCGAGTTCTGCCTGACTGGCAATTCGTACTTCACACTGCCACGCGTTTTCCGCGACTTGTTGATTTCTGTACCCGTCACGATGCCCGATGGCACCCACAATGTCTTCTTCCGCGCCGGTGAGCTGCATCTGAACGGGAGCATCAGAGAGAGCCCTTTTGAGTTCGCGAACGCTGCCGGTCTTTCGAACCTCGCCCTCCGTCAGAATGGCCACACTTTCGCAAATGAGTTCGATCTCCTGCAGCAGGTGACTGTTCAGGAAGATTGTCGTCCCGTCCGCGGCCAGCTTTTGAAGAACCTGGCGAATCTCTTTGCGCCCAACCGGATCCACACCGTCGGTGGGTTCATCCAGGATGATTAATTGCGGTTGATGCAGCATTGCCTGCGCCAGGCCAAGACGTTGCAGCATTCCCTTGGAGTACCCCGCAACCTTTTCTGCGCCCCGGCCGTTCAGTCCCACCAGTTGCAGTAATTCGGGTGTCCGTCGACGAATTTCAGACGAAGCCAGACCGCTGAGTCCGCCATAGTATTCCAGAGCTGAAAATCCGGTCAGGTGCCGTGGAATGCGGTGATTTTCCGGCAGGTAGCCAATCTGGCGCCGCGCCTGAATCGAACCGGCACGATGTCCAAGCACCATGGCATTGCCACCGGATTTGCGAATGATGCCAAGAAGAATCTTGATCAGCGTCGTCTTTCCAGCCCCATTCGGCCCGAGCAGACCGTAGATACTGCCACGCGGCACCTGCAGAGAAACACCCTTCAACGCCTGAAATGATTTTCGTCGAAAGATTCCCGACCTGTAGGTCTTGGTTACATGATCAATTTCGATCATCATCGATGAAGTCACTCGTACGCTCCGACGGAAACGAATTGCAGTTGTCCGGGATGTTCAGCCAGCATATTCGCCTGTGTGGGCCAATAATTGGACTCTGACACAACGAGAATGCTTTGAATTCCTGTTTTCACGAGTCATCCGCTCGCCATCACTTTAGTGAATAAGTGCAGGATTTCAGTGACCAAGCGCAGGATTCAGTGACCAGACGCAGGATGCTCATCGGACGCCGGTTTACCTGACACGGGCTGGGATGACACGGGCAGCAACCATTCAAATGCTTCCGGTAGCCATCCGCTGCCCCAGGAATGCTCGCGCGGCGGGCCGGGGATCTGCACATGCGGAAAAGAGATGTCGTCAAGCAGTTCTTTCATGCGCTGATGTTCGCCGGCAAAGTTTCCTGTGCCTGAAAACATCAGTCGAGGGGCCTCAGATTGAAAGGTACGTTGCCTTTGCCGAAGCAGATCCGCAACATGGTACGCTCGAAAGTTCTCTTCGTTTCCAAATATCGGTCCTGATCCATAACGACCCGATCTGTCCATCATCAGCGGAGCGTCGAAAGCGGCGGCCCTTTCAAATGTATCGGGGTGACGCAGCAGCAGGCTCCACGCGCCCCACCCCGACTTACTGAATCCAACCAGCAATCGCCCCTTCCGCATGGTGATAACTGGATAGCTGGACTCAACGAATGGCAGTACGTCTTCCAGCAGGTAGGCTTCCTGCTTCAATTGCGGATTCGTTGAGTGATCTGCGTACCATGGCAAATCAGCAAACGAAGGAAACACGCACACGGCACCATGCTTGTTGTGCAGATCATTCCGAAGTACCTGCTGAACGGGATCGCCCCATCGGGTGGTCGTTCCTGCTTCCACCGGAAGAACATACACAACAGGATAAGATACAGATTCCTCCAACTGATCCGGCAGCAATACACGAACACTGGTTTCCCGAGCCTGATTCGTAGAACGCAACGTGTGAGTTCGTATTTCTCCCGCGCGGCAATAGGCCGAGAGGGACAAATCGACCGCGAGAATGAATGAGATTACGAAACGGAAAACAACCATCGTTCGACTTCTTCAAAAGTGGCTTCTGTGAAACCCGGTGCACGAATTGGCGGCAGTTCAGAAATGGGTTCCAGGGAACGTGAGCGTCATTAGCAAGACGACGCCCAGTAAGAATGACACAGCCCCGGAAGCGATCTCACCGAACGGTAGCGTGGATCGTTCGGGATCACAATGTGCGTGGGGCTGACTTTGCCGGGGGGGCAGTGCCAGCACTCCACAACTATCGTCATTCCGGGAGTGCAATTGTCCTGGCAACCCCGGTCTTCTGCAGGTACGATTCCATGGCGCCGTCTGCCAGGGATTCACATCACCCACATCCGTATCATCAGAATCGGGTTTAGATATGCCAGCCTACAGCATTGTTCGATCCATCGAGATAGAGGCTGATACCAGCCGAGTCTTTGAAGTCGTCGCGGACTTCGGGACATGGACAGTCTGGTCGCCCTGGCTGATCGCGGAACCCGACGCCAGCGTGACCGTATCGTCCGACGGAAAATCCGTAGGTTCTGTGTATTCCTGGGTTGGTGAATTGACGGGCCAGGGCGAAGTGGAACACAAGGAACTGGTCCCGTATTCGCGGATCGAAGATGAAATTCGGTTCCTCAAGCCATTCAAGTCTCAGGCCAGGGTCGGGTTTCTGCTGGAGCCAACAGCGACCGGAACAATGCTCAGCTGGTACATGGAAGGGAGCATGCCATGGTTTATGTTCTGGATGATTCCAATGATGAAAACGTTCATCAGTATGGATTATTCGCGCGGGCTGAAGATGCTTAAAGACTGGATTGAAACGGGATCAATTCCTTCAAAAGTCATTCAGCATGGTGTGCAGCAAACAGAACCGCTTCGCATGGCTGGAGTCTCCAGCACGTGCGAGGTCGAAACTGTTGGCCCTTCGATGGAGGCTGCCTTTGAGAAGGCTCGCGAATTATTTCGTTCTCACGGTTTGCCGATGAACGGTCCGGCGATCTCGGTCTACACAAAATTTCGAATGTCGAAAGGAGTGTTCGAATACATCAGTGGCTTTGTCATTCCGGCCGACGCTGATGTTCCCGCATCATCCGGACTGAAAGAATGGTCCATTGGCTCAGCAGAATCATTCAGGGTCGAACACATCGGCAGCTACCGACACCTTGGAAATGCGTGGAGCGTTGCGAATCAGGTCACGCGGTACCGCAAGTTGAAACAGCAACGCTGTGGAACCTATGAAATCTATCGCACGACGCCTCCGGAATCTCCCGAGTCAGAACTAAAGACGGACATCTACCTGCCTCTCAGATAACAGATCTGTGCTGATGGCCGATGACCAATGCACGATTGTAACTTGTTGTTGCTTGAATCCAGCGGTGTGATCCGTAGAGAATAGACAGGGCTGAGCGTCGTTCAACTGGCGTCTTGCCGCGCGAGCATTTGAAGTCCGGCTCATCTCGGGCAGGATGGATTTTCATTACCACAGGCAACAGACGGGCGGACAGATGGGCAACCATTCAATTCCAATGCAATCACGTATGTTGATTGCCAGCATTCTAGCTTTAAGCGTGAATGCCGCAGTCCACGGGGAAGAACAGCTGGTCTACAAGACGGTGGGTGACCAAAAGCTGAATCTTTACGTCGACAAACCGCAGGACTGGAATGCCGCCGACAGGCGTCCGGCTGTCGTGTTTTATTTTGGTGGTGGCTGGGTTGGTGGAAGTCCGGCACAGTTCGAAAAGCAGAGTCAATACCTGGCGACGCGTGGTCTGGTTGGGATTCGGGTGCGTTACCGCACCATCGACAGGTCCAAACCCGGGCTGCCGGAAATCTGCTGTGCTGACGCGAAGTCTGCGATGCGTTATGTGAGAAAG
The DNA here is from genome assembly GCA_041398825.1 of Planctomycetaceae bacterium. Lineage (NCBI taxonomy): Bacteria > Pseudomonadati > Planctomycetota > Planctomycetia > Planctomycetales > Planctomycetaceae > Planctomycetaceae bacterium. Next base: position 32,453 of record JAWKTX010000012.1, read on the forward strand.
CATGCGGCCCAACTGGGTATTGATCCCGGTCGAATTGCCGCAGCAGGAGGTTCGGCCGGTGGTCATCTTGCATCGTTCACCGCAATGGTTCCCGGATTGGACGATCCAGCCGACGACACAAGTGTCTCCTGCCGTCCGGACGCGTTAGTGCTGTTCAACCCGGTCTTTAACAACGGCCCTGGTGAATGGGGGCACAATCGGGTGGGTGATCGGTACAAAGAGTTTTCTCCCGCTCACAATATCGCCGGCACTGCCCCGCCAACAATCGTCTTCCTTGGCGATATGGATAAGCTGATTTCCGTCGACGTGCTGAACCGATTCAGAGACGATATGAAGGCCGCCGGTGTTCGCTGCGATACACGCGTGTACGAAGGTGCGGGACACGGATTCTTCAACAATGATCCTTACTTCACGGAAACACTGATCGAAACGGACAAGTTTCTGAACTCTCTCGGCTGGATCACTGGTCCTCCAACGATTTCTCCGGTGCCGGAACCTGCTACGACGTCGAAGACTGATCCACAAGCGAAATCTGCTCGGAAGAAAAAATCGGACAGGCAGAAGAAATCCGAATAGCTCTCATCAAATCACCAGCCAGTACCATGACCAGCCAGTGTCTAATTTCTGATCGCCGCCAGTGATTGCCAGAGCTTGCCCAATCGTATGATTCATTCGCCAGACAACCGTGCGACATCATCGACAGCGCAATCGCGTCGCGACTGGCTGACCGCACTGGCTGCCCTGGCGTCCGCTGGCCGTAGTCGCACACTGGCGGCGGAAGCAGGTCAGCCACAGGTGAAACCGCCTGGATTTGGCCGCGCAAAATCTGTCATCGTTGTGTTTGCCAGTGGCGGCCAGAGCCAGATTGATATGTGGGACCCAAAGCCCAATGCACCGGTGGAAGTGCGGGGAGCATTCAGAACAATTCGGACAGCGGTTCCCGGGATTCATTTCTGTGAACACATGCCGCAGATTGCCAAAATTGCCAACAAGATCTGCGTCCTGCGCACGATGTCGCATGAAGATCGGGATCATGGATCGGCGTTCTACTTGTCTATGACCGGAAGGTATCACCGCCGAAAATCATCAAATCCGTTGCCAGCCCCCGACGATTTGCCGTGTCATGGCGCCGTGCTGCAACGGGTGCGTCCCAGCCAGGAGTTTCCGCAAACGGCCATTCATTTGAATGGTCCGGCAGAGGTTCCGCTGGTGGTTGGACCGGGTCAGTTTGGGGGATATCTGGGCAAAGGGTTTGATCCGTTGACACTTGGTGATGTGACTTTGGGTTCAATGCCGATTCCATCACTGATTCGTCGCCCGGACCTTGGCGCCAGTCGGATGCAGCAGCGGGAAAATTTGCTTCGATCACTCGAAGATCGAATGGAATCGCTGCGGCAAAACCCCGTCGGCCAGGAGAAGGTCACGCTGTATCATCAGGCGTTCGACATGCTGTCGCGTCCCGACATCGGCGACGCATTCGACCTGTCCCGCGAACCGGCGGCGCTGCGAGATCGCTACGGCCGCAATCGTTCTGGTCAGGCTTGTCTGCTGGCAAGGAGACTGGTGCAGGCAGGCGTCCCTCTGGTGACTGTTATCTGGAGCCACAACAATCGTGGACAGGACATCGATCCCGCGAATACCGACCTTTACGGATGGGATACCCACAATGACATCTTCGAAGGATTGAAGAATCATCTACTGCCACGTTTCGACCATGGCTTTTCTGCTTTGATCGAAGACCTGGACCAGCAGGGTATGCTGGACGACACGCTTGTCGTCTGCATGGGCGAATTCGGACGCGCTCCGCTGGTGGCACTGGAGCCACGCTTTGCTGGCGCTTCCCCGGGTCGGAAGCACTGGAGCGATGTGTACTCGGTGGCGTTTGCCGGTGCCGGGGTCAAACGAGGAGCCTGTGTTGGTGAATCGGACGCCCAGGGAGCCTATCCCCGAACCGAAGCCTATGGTCCATGGGATATCATGGCCACGATGTTTTCGTCGCTCGGTATCCAGCCGGATTCACTGTACCACGATCTTCAGAACCGCCCGGTTCGAATCTGTGATGGTCAAGTCATTGCACCTCTCTTCGGCTGAGTCGCCTGGTCGACGGAACTGCTGAGTCATTTGATCTGGCGGAGAAGCATCTGAACGTCCGGTGAAATCTCTTCCAGAGGCTGCCCGCAAGACGCCCCGCATGTGAAACGTCCGCTGGCGTGCGGGTGTTGTCATTCGACCTGCACCCCAATGCCAATCATCAATTGCATGCACCGAAGTTGGGCCCGGCGGTGAAAACTGTAGCTCGGTGGGTGGGGCCGAGAGGCCGAGAGTCTGACGTGGATTCGTGCCGTGGCACGTTTTAAAGCCACAGGGGCGGAACGGTTGAATCAGCGATCGATTTCCTGGCTGTTTGTCAGGATTTCCTGCGTTACCGGAGCTTGGAAAAGAATGCGGAGTGCATAGACTCCGACGGATTCGGTGGGTTAGCTATTCAGCGCGGCCGGAGGCTCAGATGGCAAGCGGCAGCGGCCAGCCAGATGACATGTGGATGGGCACCGCAGTCGTCGCCCAACCGACTCAATGGCAACTCGCCACCTGTGGTTCGTTTCTCTCGTTAACGCACCCCGGGGCCGAAGGAATGTCCACGAAAAGAATCAATCATCCGTTCGGCACAGAATTCCAATGGTCTGTTAATCTTTAAAGGTTCGTATTATCCACGGGAAGAGCGATGTCCAGTATTGAAGAGATGACCGACGATGAGCTAAATCAAAAGCTGAAGGACGCGAGGAGACTTCAGCTGCTCGTTGGGAGTATTTGGGGAGTGATCATCACAGTATGGGTGGTCCTTGGTTACTGGCAATCCAACGTTCCTGTCTTCATCTCGACCATTGCGTTGGGACTGACAAGCGCTGCCATTACAAACATCGCCCCTCAGAAGATCGCGGCTGAGATTAAGCGGCGGACAGAGACTTAAGCAGACCGGATGTGCAGAAACAGAAGTCGACTCAGCCAGGCTGATCGGGTCCGGCCGAGAATTGAGCTACGACTGATCATTCTACGCACAACGTCGCACGCAGGCGGTCAGATCTAAACGTTTCATCAGCGTGTGTCTCGGCCACATCGTGCCGTTTGTACTCTTACTGGCCAGGCTTATGCAATCCGATATCGAAACTTACAACGCGTCGCAAACAAACGAAGAAGAACGTTCAATCTGCCAGATCCTTGCGACTACGATTTCAGACAACCTTCCTGAAGCGGAAAGCAGGATCTGGCATCGGCATCCTGTTTGGTTTCTCGACGGGAATCCAATCGTCGGCTACAGCAAACAGAAAGGAGGCATCCGACTGATGTTCTGGAGTGGAGCAAGCTTTGAGGAAGAGAAACTTCAGCCCGGAACCGGTAAATTCAAGGATGCTTCGATCCTCTTCAGTCTCGCGAAAGATATGAGGCTGACGGACCTCAAACGCTGGCTGAAGAAATCGAAATCAATACAGTGGGACTACAAGAATGTTGCCAAGCGGAAAGGGCAATTGGTTCGATTGCAATAAGTTCGGCCAACTGAGGCAGAAACGCCTGCGGAGCTCAATTGTGACGGGCGCCCCAGGACCACCTTCAACAGATCCGGCAACTCGCTGAACAAAGAATCCAACGTGCGAAGGATGAAGTCCCAAGTGGTGTCACTGTGGATTGGATTGCGCCATCTTCGGACCATCGATCTGTGAGTTGACGGAGAAGTGGCCTTCTTGGCGTAGAAGCCTGCTTTATTCGAGGAAATCGTCAGGGCAATGCAACACGCATTTCGTTTGCGTGCGGACGCGTGTGTCAGCCGACGCGTTGTCGGAGATACATTTCCTGGATATCCATCGTTGTGTCTGCTTCCATGGCTGGCTTGTCTGAACGAATGACGACCAGCTTTGGATCTCGCAGACTAAGCGCGCCGGTGGTCTGATCACGCGCGATTCCTTCAAATCGCACGGTCACCACAACATGGGGTCTCAGTGCGATGCCGGGTCTGGCCCCGGAGGCGCTTGGGCGCTCGATCCGTTGACCTGTCATTAATCCGTTCTGCATGATCTCCCGAATGATTTCCTGTTCACGGACGCGGTCGATACCAGCAACGTCGCCGACAAAGTCGAAGCCGCCCTTCGCGTTTCGGGCTCCGATCACGTAGGAACCAAACATTCCGGCATTCTCCCTGGTGGTCACCGCCTGGGTGGCTCCCAGAATTGCCAGGTCGAGCGTGATTTCGGGTTTTCGTTTTTTCCAGCCGGGATCGCGCGAGGCCAGGCGATAGGGCGCATTCAGTTGTTTGCAGATAATGCCTTCGTAGCCCTGGCTTCTGAAATGCTGAAACAGCCGATTGACGTCTTCGTGGCCGGTTGCCATCTGCCCTTCGGATACCGTAATGGGAATGGGAAGCTGCCGTTGCGTCAGCGGAGCAAGCAGATTCATCAGATACTGACGCCGCTGCTGAAGTGCCTGACTGGTGATGTCCATGTTGTTCAGATAGAGCAGGTCGAAGGCCGCAAACCTCAACGTGACCGGTTGAGCGGATTCTCCCTGAAGGGCGGCATAAACTTCGTAGACTGTTGCTGGGCGCATCCCTTCTTCGATATCCAGAATCGTTCCGAACAATTCTCCGTCGACGATACAGTTATGCGCGGGGATGGAGCGGATGGACGCATCCAGTCCACTGATTTGTTCCAGCCAGTCGCCACGATTTCGCGTGTAGGCCCCGCACAGCACAGAGCCGCGAGTATCCGTCGACTTGTGCAGAAGCAGTCGAATTCCATCGTACTTTCGTTCGACCCAGACCGGGAATTCGCTGTCTTTCAAGTCATTTGTGATTCCACCGGCCAGCATCGGGCGAACGGGAACCAATGGCTGAAGCTGGATTTTTCTGAGTCCCTCAGCCCCTTCATCAATCAGCACCTGCGCAACCTTGAATGCGTCGGTCAGAGCCATGGCGTGTCCGACCTGTTCCTCTTCAACGCCGAATTGTTCTGCGAGCAATCGTGCAATGACGGTCCCCTGGTATTCGAATCCCAGTCCGGCTTTCTGCAGAATCAGTCGCGTCAGAAAATACGATTCCAGTCGACCGCAGCGGCGGTACAACGATCGCAGCACCTGGAACTTCTGAGTTCTGCGAGCACTCGGAAGGTAGCGCAGCGTTCGGATGACTTCGCCCGCCGTCAACGGGATCTCACCCTTAATCTCGCTGGGTAATTCAGCGAACATCACGGCGATATCGCCGACCTGAGTCAATCGATCCAGACAATCCCGACGCGACATCATCTTCATAGTCATGAAGAGCTGAACGAGGCTGTCACGGCGGACACTGCTTCGTTTTCCCTGAAAGACATCGCCCAGGATGCAGCCAATCTTTTCCGGCAGCGAAATACCGACGTCTTTGTTCAGGAATTCCTTCAGCAGTTTTTCACGGCCCGCAGTGTCGGGGGGAGCCACTGTCCGGATACCGAACATCGAAGCGGTTCGGGCCGGATCAAGCATCGAGAGCGGGAGAAACAATCCCTTACACAAGCTGTAAAAGGGAATGGAATCCAGCGCCGTGGCGGGGATTTCGTGCCCCTGATCGGCAACCAGGCGGCGAATGAGGAACTGCAGGTGATCCGGTACACCAAGCTCACAGTCCATCGCACCAGAACCAGTCGCGCCGATGCCTCTGGTGAACTCAGCCAGACCGCTTGCCTCGCGAAACCAGCGCCGTACATCGTTTGTCCCGACAATCTTCATTCTTGTCTCACCGAATGCAGAGGTACGAATCAGCTATGACACTCACCGTCCGTTGAAAAACCGGGACAGGCTGGCAGCACGACCGGAAACCATCGAGTGTTCAGGTCTCCTGCTTGATCCAGTCCCGTTTCTCAACAGGCTGCTAAGCTAAGCGCTCGGGACGGCGTAGATTTCGGGCTGTGAATCATGAATTCGCAGGACCCCGGTTTCTTCTTCGCGATCCAGGCGGACGGCGTGGGGGAAGGTCGGAGTTGTGACACTCTTCACAGCCCGGATGACGTCAATACGATCGCGATAGCTGCCGCCCCACAGTTCCGCAATTTCCTTTGAACCCAGCGACATTTCTTCGATCAGAAACACGACATCTGCGGTATGCACAAGGGATTCGCCGCCGACCGGAGCGCCGGTATCCCGAATCTGACCGATGCAAATGCAGGTCACACCCTGTTCGTGATTGTAGGTTTTCAGTGCTGACAGATTGTCGGCCGTTCTGTTTCGGCTCGGATCCAGCATGTTCAGCGAGTCGATGACAACAAAACTGATCTCTTCCTTTTCAACCAGAAACCGGTACTTGCCGACGAAATCGTCCCATGTGTGGCCACGATGGTACTGGCTTTCCAGGACGAACACGTTTTCCAGCACCTTCTTCCGAAAGTCCTTTTCGTTGAGTCCTGTGACCGACATTCCGATCTTTACGAAGCGGGAACACAGATCATCGCGACCGTTTCCATCCGGGTCATGGAAACCTTCCTCGGCCACGACAAACGCGACCTTTTCTCCACTCATGGCCACTCGTGCGAGCCCGGCCAGTGTGCTGCGGGTCTTGCCTTTTCCCGGAGGTCCCGCGAAGGCGATGGTGCAGCCTTTGGGAACGCCCCCCAGAACTTTGGAACCGTCTTCAGTCAGGCACAATTGATCGAGCACACATCCCAACGGAACGGCCTCCTGATGCTTGATCAGATCATCCAGCAGTGCGGGCCGTACAAAATCCTCATTCAGGCCGGCATCGCCATCATCCACCGCCTGACCAGTACTGAAAGGGATTGCTGAGGGATCCATCATCCCGGTGGCCGCGCCCCCCGACATCATCATTTGCATCATCTGCGCCATCTGCATCATGGGATTCATCTGTCCCTGTCCCATCTGCGGCATCATTCCCATCATGGGATTCATGGCTGCCGGATTCATGGCTGAATTCGGGTCGACAGAGGGAGAAGCGGGCTTCGATGCGGAGGCTTTCTTCTTGGCCATGGCAGGACTTTCCTGGTGATCTGGTTATCGTGATCTGGTGAGACAGGGGCTGTGAATTCAATCGCTTTGACGGGGCACTTGCCCGCAATGTCGTCGTCGAATCGATGTGAATGTCCCCGCGATCAAGCGCGGAGAACCGGAAAGCATCCAAAAATGGTGACCGTTTGTCACCTGTTCGGGACGGCAATTTTCAACGGCATGCCGCGTTTCGTCGATAACCCGTATGCGAATCAGAATGTGGCTTGATTGCTGCAGTGACTTTGGCCAGGGGATGTGATCAGACTCCGGACGGTGTGAGAAAGTCCCGGACGGGTATTTCAGGCGAGCTCTGCAGGAAACAGGATGAGGTCTCGCAGGTCTTCATGCAGAAACGCCAAAGCGATCTGAGTCGGCCGAGCGAGAATTTCATCGCGCATCGGCAAACCCAATTCACACTTGCGGCGTTGCTGAGGGAACTGGCCCCGGTCAGGTGGATGCCCCGGTTAGGTGGATGCTGGCGGCGCGGATTTGGACATCGCCCATTTCAGTAGCGGTGGGGTCACCATCGTCGTGATCATGACCATCACAACAATGGCAGAAAACGTGCTGTCATTGATGACCCGCTCTCCGGTCGCGGTGAACAATCGCTTTCCTTCCGCGGCGAAGATCAGCCCCACTTCTGCGCGTGGGATCATGCCCAGCCCGACGGCCAGACGATTCAGACCCTTCTCCGTGACGCCACAGTAGCAGGCAAGTTTACCGAGAATTGCCACGACGGTGAGTCCGGTGGCGAGAAGCCAAACGGATGAATCACCAAAAGCGCTAAGATTTACTGACATGCCCATCACGACGAAAAAGATCGGCACCATCAATGCCGACAGCGGCGACAGCGCTTCTTCCAGATGATGGTGGCGCCATTTATCGCCGACATCCTGGTAGTGTGTTCCTTCAAGAATCAGACCGGCAGCAAACGCGCCGATAATCGGCGCCAGACCGACCATATTGGCCGCGTACGAAAAGCTGAAGCAAATAACCAGAGCGGTCACAACCAGCATGCCATGGCCATGCAGGTAGCTTGCCCAGCGAAACAATGTCCGAGGCAACTGAATCACGCCGAGACCGAGAGACACAGCAAGAAACATGAAGGACAGCCCAACGATCTTGAACAGGCTCATCACTTCAAAGTCGGCACCCTTTTGAATGACGCCCGACACAATCGCCAGAACAACCAGCCCCAGCACGTCGTCGATAACGGCGGCACCCAGAATGATTTTTGATTCGCGATCCTGATTGCGTCCCATATCTTTGATGACACGAGCGGTGATCCCGACACTTGTCGCACAAAGTGTCGCTCCCAGAAAAGCGGGAACCTGCCATTCGGCCGACGATTCGCTCAACAGCAAATAGCCCACACCGAAGCCCAGAACCATGGGCGCGACGACCCCAAGAAGTGCCACCAGCAACGATGAAACGCCAACGGACATCATGTCCTTCACCCGAGATTCGAGCCCCACTTCGAACAGAAGCAGCACGACTCCGATTCGCGACAGCATATCCAGAACATTGCCGGTCAGTGCCGAGGCATCGGTGATGTCAGCTTTCAGAAAGTCGAAGTATTCGCTGCCGGTCAACAGATGCCAGTTGCCAAGCAGAATTCCGATGGTCAGTTCCCCCAACACCGCTGGCATGTGAATGCGTTCGAAAAGGTCTCCTGTGACTTTTGCTGCCAAAAGAATGACAGTGATCCCCAGTAGAATTTCGGCAACCGGATCCTTGTGACCTCCGGAATGCTCCTCACCGTGTGAGCCTTCACCGTGTTCACCTTCTCCGTGATCCGCATCACCGTGTTCGTTGTGGTCACCGGCGGGTTGTGAATGCACGTCAGACTGTTTGTGGGAGTCGGAATCCGAATGCTGAGCTTCGGCCGATGGATCGCTGGCTGCAGGCCCGGAAGCCTCATCAGCGCGGGCCACCGGCGCTGAATCGACGTTGTGATGTACCCAGGCGGCCAGTGAGAGAAATCCGAAGAACGCCACAGCACGCCATGAAATCGCGCGTTTGCGCGGCGTTGTAAGAAACCTGGATGACAACTCTAACCCTCCCCGTGGCGTGGCGTCATGATGATTCGCCTCGCAAGCAATTCCTGCACGTTGTGGCAGCTTGGCTGCGGCTGATTCTGACCGTGGTGTACTAACCCTCAACCGCCTTCGCAACAACAATCAACGATTCACCCGTTCCACACGGGACCGCTCCCCACATTTCCCGGCCATGAGACTGCTGACGGGGCGGCATTTCGGTGCGAAAGCGGGGGCGCAGTATGTCCTTCCGTGATCCCCGGTCAGGAAAAAACAATGGAACGGCGGGAACGGGCCGAGCGGGCGGTCCCGGCGGGGGCAAATCCCGGCGATGCTGTCCCCTCACACAGTGCAGGGTTTCGCTGAGCAAATCCGGAGACAGTCGTGTACCCCGGGGAGCGAAGGCTCGTCGTCAGGCGGATTTCAGTTGAGGCGGGTCGAAGGGCTGGCCTGATTGCAGGCAAAGGCACAGTTGTTCCCAGAGCGAACCGGCACTTCGCACATTTGTTCTTTGTGACAGACTCCCGTCGGCAGACGGGATGGCGTTCAGAATTCGTCTGGCAAGCGGGCCCTTCGACAGGATTGTCTCGAGAGCCCTGGAGCAGTCCGCCTCCAGATCGGGGGATGTCTGTTGTATCAGGTGCTGCCAGATCTGCTGCATTGTGGCGGAATTGTGCGGGTATCCCAAAAGGCTCAGATATTCGGTGTTCGTGATCCGTGCCTGATCGGCATCCTGAATTGCGAGTGCCAGGATTTGGTACAGTGGCTCAACCGGAATGGACCTCTGCTGCGCTGAGCTGCTCCAGCGTTCGTCACACAGGGCCTTCAACACGCCGACAGCGGCCTGCAGAACGGCGAGGTCTGCGGCGGGACATTCCTGAATATCGATCACTCGAATTTCAATCGACCCGCGACCGAATCTTGCGATAGCGCCTCGAGAGTTCAGAAATTCATCCCGCAGAACACCCTGTGGATCCAGCGGAGCAATATCATCGTACATTCGCTGAAAGATTTGTGCCCGATAGTCTTCTTCAGTGAAGACGGGTTCCGGAATGATTCGACCGGCCAGCGAGGGAACTCTGGCAGAATTCCCCTGGTACACATTCAGGCGGTTGTCCAGTGTTCCGGTCAGCTTATTGTCCATTGCAGGAGAGCTGGCGGCAATGGCAGGCAAAATCGGCAGCAACAGTCGAATGGCAGCGTGAAGACGTCCGAATTGTTCATCGCCATTGAATGGCAGATTCAGGTGCACGCTTTGAAGATTTGCCCAACCGTGGCCACGGCAATCGAAGATGCGGTTGTAGGTTTCGTACACTTCGTTGTATTCGTGAGGCCAGAGTTTCATTTCCGCATCCGGATTCATCCATGGATGCATGGCCGATGGCATCAGCTTCGCCGCTGGTTCGATCAACGACAGGTGCTGGTTGATGCGCTGCACATGTTGATGGAATAAGCCTGCCAGTCCGCGAAGACCGGATTCCGGGGCGGTTGTTTTCAGTTCGACAACGTGCAATGCGAGTTCGTTGGACCATGAGATCTGACCGAGATCGATTTCGGATTCGATCCGACCGCATTCTGCCCGGATGAGTTGATCTGTGATCGGGCGAACGTCCAGCGACGCAGCGTCCACGATCATATATTCCAGTTCGACACCAAATGCTTCGAACAGATTCAGGCGGCGTGGTTCAGGCGACATCATAACGGGCTCTCTTGTGCTCCATTCGACGAACGAACACTTCCACAATGCGGCGGTAGAGTTCGTCCTTCAGCACAGCATCTTCCACACCGGCGTTGATATTGGGATTGTCATTGACTTCGATAACCACGAACCGCCCATTGGATTCCTTGACGTCAACTCCATACAGCCCGTCACCGATCAGGTTGGCGGCTTTCAGAGCCGACTTGACGGCTTTGGCTGGTGCAAGTTCGACGGGCAGCGTTTCGACTTTACCGTAGCGACCACTGCCGTGCGTTTCCTGACGAATGATCTGCCAGTGTCCGGGAGCCATGTAGTAGCGGCAGGCAAAAAGTGGTTTGCGATCCAGAATGCCAATCCGCCAGTCAAAGGTCGTTGGCAGATATTCCTGCGCCAGCAACAGATCTGATTCGCCAAAAAATTCATCCAGTCGCGACTTCAGTTCCTCACTGGAATGGACTTTGACAACGCCCATGGAAAACGAACTGTCAGGCTTTTTAAGCACGCATGGAAAACCAAGCTGCTCACCAATCTGTCCGGCATTGTCGCGGTGAACAACGATGGACTTTGGAATATCCACCTTTTGCCGCGTCATCATTTCGGCCAGAAAGACCTTGTTTGTACAGCGGCAAATGGAAACCGGATCGTCGATGACCACCAGACCTTCACTGGCCGCCCGGCGCGAAAACCGATAGGTATGATGGTTGATCGCTGTGGTCTCGCGGATAAACAGTGAATCGAATTCCAGCAGTCGTCCGCTGTCATCTCGTGTGATCAGTTCGGCATAGACGCTTTGTTCCCTGGCGGCTTTGATGAACTTCTTCAGGGCCGTGGGATCGGACGGCGCGTTATGCAGTTCGGCCGGATTGGTCAGGATCGCCATATCGAAACGCGTTCGTCGGGGTGATTTGACCGAGGCACGACGTGAAAAATACCGCGTTGCGGATTCGGCCACGAATTCTCGATGTGATTCGGGCACTTCGGACCCGGCCACGGCTGCGACACGACGAATCTGCCAGCGTCCGTCACGGCGATTCAGTTCGAACTTCATCAACGGGACAGGAAACAGGTTGAATAAATGCTGGGCGAGGCGTTCGTAACGTTTGGCAAAGTTGCGGCCAAAATAGATGCTCAGCGTGAAGTCATCCGAAGTCAGGCTGGAGAGGCTCTGCTGCAGGATTTCGTCGACTTCATCTGGTATCAGTCTGGAAACGCCACGCGACTTCAGATCCTGAACCGTGATCACACCGGGCAGGGGCTTATGACCACGTGCTTCGGCCAGCAGCGAGACGTAATACCCCAGACTCTGATAGCGGTAGGACCGACACAGATTGAAAACACGCGTCGCGCGTGTCTTGCCGGCCTGATCGAGCGTTTCCGGAGAAGTTAAGTAGGTCCAGGCATCGATCTTATCGACGCCCGGGATTTCAAACGGCCAGTCGTCCGGGTGGGACGTGACTATCAAGACGGGCATTCGTGATCCTGTTCACAAGCCGCTCGCAGCCGAAACAGGTGATGCTCCACCCATTCTTGATCGACTGCGCCGGCGGAAGTTTAACGTCCGTCCGTCCACGTCAAATGGCGACTTGCCCATTCCAGGAAAAAATCGTGATCCTTTTCTACAAGTCGGACAGCGGACATTTAAGGGAGAACCGTTGATGGAATCACAACTGCGGACCGCATGGCGTACCACGCAGCAATGCGACTCGCCATTGTCTGCGTCAACGCTTCAGGGCTGTGCCGCATGGCCGAACTTTCACAGGTCGGTGGCTCGTCATGCAGTGAAACTTCTTCAAGCGTAACGACCGAATTGCAGTTGCCGCCGGACGTGCCCGTGGTCTGCAGGTTGCCAATGTTCCAGGAAGCGGACGTGGACGAGATGATCTGTTGCGTCTGTCCATCCAGAATCGTCAGGCGTAAGGTTGCAGCAAGCGGAGAGTAGGGACGGAATTCCATAACCCGAATCTGAAGGCACCGCGCAGGAGTTTCCGGCACGACATCGACAACAGTCGGAAAGACCGGGGATTCCGGCGGCGTGATTGAGTGTGGTTCCTGAAATGAAACGGTAATCACATCCTGGGAAGAGGGCATGAACTCCTGCGGAGCACTGGGGTATGCGACGACCGGTTGCCATGCGACACAGTGCGTGCTTGAGACGGCTAATTCGATCTCCCGTGCCACAAGAGTCGCAAGCCGTTCGGAAAACCGGACCTGCACGGGATCAGCCGCACACTGCACGGCGAGCCCCAGAACCTGTGGTGCACCTGTCGACGCGTCCCACGGGCTGAAACGTTGTCGGACAGGAGAACGGCCGACAGGTGCTTCGGGTACCGTTTCGCATCCGGTCGAAACCAGAAGAAGGCTCAGGAAAACGGAGGCGAAGAATGGCGTCAGAACATCAGCACGTTGCATGGAACGACGGCCTCCATCTGCTGCGGGTCCGGAAAACAGCCCGAATGGTCACGGGCGCCGCTGTCCCTGCAACAGAGAGGCAGCATTCAACGAATTTGATCAGCCACTGACGCTTTTCCACCGCGATTGGCGAGTCCTGTTCTGTCGGGCAACCCGCTTTGCATACAGCCTTAATTCATTTGCGGATCAAGTGGTGGAATCGGCTGCAACGGTGACTGTGCGCCCACAGAACCCGACTGCAGCATCTGCTGAAGCTGGTCGAACATCTCCCGCTCCGCCTGAATCTGGCGGCGGGTAATATCTTCGCGGCGCTCACTCTCCGATTTATAGTAGTTCACGTCCGATGACAGTCTCTGAACCTGTCGGTTCATGGATTGCATGACATCCGCCATCGCCGAGTTGGTTCTTTTGGCCGATTCAATTTGTTCTTTGAGGTCGACAATTTCTTCCTGCAGCTGATCCGTTGCGTTTCGACATTCCTGTAATTCGTTATCTGTCACAGCCATCGTCGGCATCGGCGGACACGCTCCCGGATTCACCATGACAGTCGACGGCACTGCGGGAACAGCCATCGGCGCAGCCGTTTGGGGATTCGATCCTGCTTGTTGTGTTGCCCACGGCGCGCTGCAGGTGGGCGTCTGCACAGCGGTCGCTATTCCTGCGCAGTGGGGACATTCCTTTTCCTTCTTTATTCCGGGCCACGATGCACAGCCCGAGGTGGAAGCAAAGATTGCTGACACCAAAAGGCCAGTGGAAAGGAGCGAAGAAGCTGGAAATCCAAAGTTCATGACCTGCATCCGTACCGTGAGAACCACGAAAACGTTCAATCCTGATGGATGTATCGGTCAGCGAAGCAATGCCAATTGTGCGGATTGAATGACGAAGACCCGCCGCATGGGGAAAGCCCCATGGGGTCAATTGCCCAGTCAGTGGGTCCACGCTTTCGGGACTTGCCCAACCTTGAAATTGAATGGCAAAACCAGCGGAATGGCACATTCGCTGTCCGAGTCACGCTCGAAAAGGCGGCCCCGAATGCAGGTCAACGATGGTTCGAAGACCGGCCTCTTCGCAGGGCCCCCCCCACCTCAGGGAGTTCGAGTAAATTGCGAGACAACGTCTTCGAGTGCTGCGGAATAGGCTGCCAATGCTGCCGCATCGAAGAGCACAAAGCGAGTTAATGCAGGTTCTTTGTGCCATTTGATGAAGTCGACGATTGTCTTGAGTGACGTTCGTGCGGCCAGATCCAGCGGATATCCATAGACCCCTGTGCTGATGGCAGGAAAAGCGATACTGCTGCACTTGTGTTCGAGCGACAATTTCATGCATTTGCGGTAGGCCGACGCAAGCATCTGAGGTTCGTTGTCTCTTCCGCCGCGCCAAACCGGTCCCACCGCATGAAAGACATGTTTTGCATTCAGGTTGCCGGCCACGGATTCCACTGCGTTTCCGGTCGCACAGCCTTCCGGGTACCGAGCATTGGTGTCCTGCATTATCGCTGGTCCGCCGACACGATGGATTGCGCCGTCGACACCAGCACCACCGGCGAGCCCGGAGTTGGCTGCGTTGACAATTGCATCGACTGACTGCTGGGTGATATCGCCCTGAACAAGTTCGAGCTGGCAGTTTCCAATATTTACTTTCATGAACCCCTGTCCGTCCACTTTCGAAATTCTGCGATTCAAATCCTGACCGGCCCGCGTGCAGGGAAATCGAGCGAATGCACCTGCCGAACAACTCCCCCCCGCGAACCTGCGGACCCTGCCTCTCCATCAGCGTTCATTGGGCGTCCGATGCCGAATGGCCTGCCCTCCGCTGGTGTTTATCAGAAGCGAAGGTTGATCGTTTGGCGACTGGTTGCAACGGGTTGGTCACACGAAATCATCTGTTTTCGTAACTTTGCGACATGAACGGCCACCGCATCTGCTGCCACTCTGTGATCAGGGGATTCACTGAAGGCCTGTCGATTGGCAAACTGAAGAGCAGTGATCTTGTAGTCCTGACGCAGCACCTTGTTCGCAATCCAGGAGACAAAAGGACCGACAAAACGAGTGGGCCATCCCAGTTGATATCGCAGCTGGATGAATGCCAGAGTCTGGCCGCCGTTAAGTGGACCAATGGGAGTGCAGGCGATCATCGCCAGAAAACGCGGAACGCGGTTGATGGTGTAGGTCACACGAACCAGATTCGGTAGAAGAAATTCGTCCGTATGCTGCACGCCAACCGAGTCCCCAAACAGATAACTCATGCCCGGCCCGACTTTCTCGTGTCGTTCTGCATAATCCACACGAACACCCTTCGCATGGCTGGTTATGGTCAACTGATGGTCGGTCGGTTCGCCGCTGCTGCGGATGATTCCATCGTGGACAATCGCGGTGTGCGTGGGATCCATGAAGTTGTCAATGAGCAATTCTTCGGAGGTTGCAAATTCAAGCATTCTGAACCTGCGGGGCCAATGCTCGAAACTGCTCAAATCCGGCAACGAGCTTTCGCTGGACAACGTCTTGCAAAGCGAAATCCAAACGAATCCATCCGCTTCGCGCAATGAATAAACGGGGATTCTGGAACAAATTTTCTCGGCCGCGCACGAGTCGCTCGGAACGGAAGTCACTTTCCCGGTTTGGTCGTACTGCCAACCATGATACGGGCAAACGAGCGTGTTTCCGGAATAGTCTTTCACTTCGAGGGGAGCTTTTTGATGCAGGCAACAGTCATCCATGGCATGGATGCAATCGTCTGTGTCTCTCCAGATCAGCAGAGGGCGGTCATAGATTCGTCGTCTGAGCGCACGTCCGCGTCGAAGTTCGGTGGAGAACGCGATGGCGTGCCAGAAATTCTGCAGGTAACCAATCGATTCAATCACGGGAATCGCGAATCCGGATAAGATTGTTTGCCAGACGGACACTGCGTCGAACGTTCTCAGGCTTTCAGTTGATCCACAGTGTACTCAGACTGCTCACAACGGTTAAGTTTCAGCACTTCGACTTCCGTCGTAATCTCCGTTTGCAAACGATCGATCGTGTCAGAGAAATTCTTTCAGCGAATTAACTATTCTTCCAGCACAGAAGACAGCGAAGCCGAATTGAGTGCGCTTCGGCTGTCCGATTCGGATTCTGTTGTCTGCATCACCGGTAGCGGCGCCCGATCTCTGGATCTGCTGACTGCAACACCGGCACGCATCGTCAGCGTTGATTTTTCTGCGGCCCAGAATCACCTGCTTCAGCTCAAGATTGCCGGATACCGTCACCTGGACTATCAGGACTTTCTACACTTCACCGGCTGCCATTTGTCCCCTCGAACAGAACAACTGGCAGACCAGATGCTGTCGTATTTGCCCGCCGACAGTCGCGAATTCTGGAAGCAGAACAGGCCGGCTCTCAAAGGAGGCCTGTTGTATTGTGGCACCTGGGAAAAACTGCTGCGACAAATGTCGCGGGCCACATGTCTGCGGCAAAGACACGTCGATGGCTTGCTGAATGCGGCCGACCTTAATGAGCAACGCGACTACTGGCGTCAGCACTGGGCGGGGTCTTTCTTTCGCAATTTTCTTCGAATCCTGTCAAACCGGTTTCTGTGGACAAGGATCATTCGCGAACCCGGAGCACGATTGATTCCACGGGAATTCAATGTTGCGGACTATCTCTATTCGTGCCTTCAGCAGATGGCAAATCATTCGCTGCTGCGGGAGAATCCCTACGCAAACCTGATTTTCTGCGGCAGGTACACAACGCATTGTCGGCTGCCAATTCATCTGCAGGAAGAGAACTTCGAACACATCCGGGACAACCTGGATCGTATTCACATTCACACCGCCCCGATTGATACATTTCTTTTGAGTCAGGAGCGATGCTTTGACGCTTTTTCGCTATCGGACTTTGCATCCTATGCAACCCCGGAAGCCTACCAGAACATCTGGCGGGCTGTAGCTGGTGCGGCCAAACCGGGTGCACGTTTTTGCGAACGGTTCTTCCTTGTGAAGTACGAACAGATGAACGCGTTGAAAGTTCGAAATTCTGAGTTGGAAGAACAGCTCAGGAAAATGGATCACACTTGTCTGTATACATTTCACGCCGGCGCGTTAGCCGGAGCCATTGGAGAGGATCGCAATGAGCAGCAGAGGAATGAGCGGCAGAGGGATGAGCAGTAGAAATCGGATCAGTGTGGTGAACAGGACGGGGCCATGAACGCAGAAATAACTGCTGCAGAATTCTGTGTGCCGGGCGACATACAAACTGCCGAACAACTTGCGACACTGCTGAAGTGTGACGTCGACTGGCTGGAAAACAAGATGGGCGTTGCCACGCGTTACACCTGCAGGCCGGGTGATGATCCTGCGTTCTTCGCCAGCATCCCGGCTCGCCGGGCAATGGAACAACGCGGCGCACCGGATTTGATAATCTATGCAAGCGCGACGGTCCGACAATTCATCCCCGACACTTCCGTCTTTGTTGCTCGCGAACTGGGGCTTGATGGTGTGCCCTGCTTTTGTGTTCATGCCACCTGCCTGTCTTTTCTGATTGCACTTAACCATGCCAGTCTCGTGATCGATGCCGGACAGTGTTCCAGGGTGTTGATCGTCTGTGCAGAAATGGCCACACTCAGTCGTGATATTCGTCATCAGGAATCTGCAGCGTTGTTTGGCGATGGTGCTGCAGCCGTCATGGTCGAACCGAGTGAGCGGAAATCGGGGCCGGTTTACTATTGCCAGAAGACCTGGCCGGTTCATGCGGAACTCGCTCAGATTCGTGGAGGTGGATTGCTTCGACATCCCGAATTCGCGGAAACGACACCGGAAGATCACCTCTTCCAGATGGACGGCGACAATCTGCTTCGGGCGACCCTGCCCAGACTCAAGCCGTTTCTGGACGATTTTTTTCGTGACGCCAGCATGACGCCTGAGTCTGTGGACTGGCTCATTCCCCATCAAACTTCGGCCGCAGGTATGAAGGTCC
Organism: Planctomycetaceae bacterium; assembly: GCA_041398825.1. Lineage (NCBI taxonomy): Bacteria > Pseudomonadati > Planctomycetota > Planctomycetia > Planctomycetales > Planctomycetaceae > Planctomycetaceae bacterium. Next base: position 50,563 of record JAWKTX010000012.1, read on the forward strand.
TGCCACGGCTGGGGATTCCGGAAGACCGTACGATTGATATCTTCGCTCGATATGGAAACTGCGTATCCGCATCCTTACCGATGGCCCTGGCCGTGGCCGTTCAAGGCAACAAAATTCAATCCGGTGATCTTGTTTTGTTTCTGGGGAGCGCGGCTGGCCTTTCGCTGGGCGCCATGCTCTGGACGTGGTGATCAACCATGCAGGAAGAATTAGAATTGCAGGAAACCCGACGAACCGCCGTGCAGCCGACCCACACGAATACTGATTTGATCGAAATGGCCAAACGTTCGCTGGGGTCCGGCCGACGAATTCTGATCACAGGTGGCACCGGCTTTGTGGGTTCGGCACTGGCACAGGTGCTTTGTGACGCCGGAAATGATGTGACCATAACAGGACGCAGCCGTTTCCGTGTTCGCAGTGACGGTCGATTTGTCGCAGCCAACATTTCTAATTCGGAAGAGGTCGATGAACTGTGCCGCGATCAGGAAATCATTTTCCATTGTGCGGCAATGACATCACCATGGGGATCGCTTCACCAGCACCGCTCTGTGAATCTGGATGGCACAGAAAATGTCGTTCGAGCCTGCGTGAAACATCAGGTGCAGCGATTGGTTCACGTCTCTTCAACGGCCATCTACTTTCAGTTTCGTGACAGTGATATTACCGATGAAAGCCCGCTGCCATCACGATTCAGTTGTGCGTATGCTCAATCGAAAGCTGAAGCAGAACGTGTTGTTGAGGCCGCCATTCAAAACGGGCTGAATGCTTACATCGTTCGAGCTCGCGCTGTGTTTGGACCGGGAGACAATGCACTATTACCGCGTTTGATCCTGGCGGCTCAGCAGGGTCGGCTTCGGCAGATTGGTAACAATCTGTGCGATCTGACGTACATTGATAACCTTCTGGCCGGCCTGATTCTGGCGGCTGATGTGAGACGCACCGTTGGTTGTTGCACCATTACAAACAATTCGCCCGTCCGGCTGTGGCCGCTGCTGCACGAGGTGCTTGCAAAGACAACGGAAGGTTATGATCCGAGTCGCCAGATTCCCCGATGGCTGGCGATGTTGTTTGCGCGTGGCATGGAGTGGAAACATCGTCTGCTGAAACTTCGTGGAGAACCAGGTATCACGCGGTATTCCGTTGGCCTGCTTGCTCACCAGCAAACATTTACATCCGCTGCAGCAGGAAGAGACCTCGACTATCAACCGATTGTATCCGTGGAAGACGGCATTCAGCGCACCCTGACATCCATGAAGCAGAGGCCTCTGCTTTCCGGTACCCATTCGCCGCAGGTCACGGTTCGATTCTATTCGACCGGCTACATCGAATTCGGTCGACATCGCGCGGATCGTTCAGGCTCAAAGGAACGCACTCGTTTTCACGCAACCATTGCATTGATTACGCATCCCCGGTTTGGTTCGATTTTGTTCGATGCTGGATACAGTCCTGATTTCTTTGCTGCAACGCAGCGCTGGCCGTATCGCCTTTATCGCTGGGCAACCAAAGTCCACACGGACGAACACTGGACACCGAAAGCCTGGCTGCGTCGAGAAGGAATTGCCCCGGAAGATTTGCGGCTGATTCTGGTTTCGCATTTTCACGGCGATCACATCTGTGGTCTGAACGCGTTTCCGAATGCAGAATTCATTACACTCGCCAAAACCTGGGAGATGGCGCGTCACCGAAGTGGGTTCGATGCGGTTCGGCGGGGCATTCTTCCCGACTTAATTCCACGGGATTTCGGAAACCGAGTTCACACGATCCATGAACTCCATGACCCGGGTCTCGGTGATGGTCAGCTGAGAACGTGCCACGACTTGTTTCGAGATGGCAGTATCAGGTTGTTTAACCTGGATGGACACGCGCATGGTCAAATGGGAGTGCTGCTCAATACCGAAGGAGCAAAGCAGGTGTTTCTGGTCGCCGATTCCTTCTGGACTCGCACAGAAATTCAACGCCGACTCAAACCGACACGCGACTTTCGAATGATTGCTGATCACTATCGGGCTGCTTTACGAACCCGGGAGTCGATTTGCGATCTCGCGCAGCAGGTCCCGTCAATCCAGTTCGTGTGCACGCACTGCCCGGACTTTGCCAGAGAACAGCAGTTCGACGAAGTGCTTTTGAGTGTACGGGAACGGCCGCCTCTGATGATGCAGATCAACACCATGGAAGAATGAAGTCTTGCAGCGACTGTATTTGACGCAGTCTCTGGAGATTCCGATGGACATCAAGGACGTCGTTCAGGATGAGAAAACGACGTGCCGCTGAGAATCCCATTTCCCATTCGGATCACTTCAGTATGGTCAAATTCCTGCGATTGGTGCCCCACTGGGAACGCAGCATGAAATGTCCTATAACCATGTCTGAATTGGGATGGTTCCTGCCTGAAACTTTTCAGTGGCTGGATCGGCCGGATACCAGTTCGGTGGTGGTGTTCTGACGGTATTCGAAGCCGTTCCGCGAGATTGGCCGTTCCACGAGATTGAAGGAGTGCGTGTTTCTGATGAGTCAGACGTTTGTTGCAGGAGTTCCGCGCGAGGCGGATCCGGAAGAACGCCGTGTCGCCCTTGTTCCCCAGTCTCTGCCTGCTCTGAAAAAGCTGAATGTGGACGTGATTCTGCAGGCGGGAGCGGGTGAGGCAGCCGGGTTTCCTGATGCGTTGTACCGCGAGAAGGGCGCGACCATTGTCGATGATCGTGATGCTGTCTATTCTCAGGCTGGCATCATCCTTCAGGTGCGAACACTGGGTGCCTGCGGAGATTATGGAGACGCAGATGTTGGCCGGTTTCGCTCCGGACAGGTGGTCATCAGCGGTTGTGAACCGCTCTGGTGTCCTCAGGGCGTTCAGCGAGCCGCGGCATCCGGCGCGACGATTTTTTCGCTGGAGCTGGTCCCGCGGATCACGCGTGCACAGAGTATGGATATTCTGTCTTCGATGGCGACAATCGCCGGCTACCGAGCTGTCCTGCTGGCCGCAACCGCCGCGCCGAGAATGTTCCCTCTGATGATGACAGCAGCCGGCACACTAAAGCCGGCCCGGGTCATGGTGATTGGCGCCGGAGTCGCCGGTTTGCAGGCAATCGCATCGGCCAAACGACTGGGGGCTGTCGTGCTTGGCTACGACATACGTCCCGCGGTTCGCGAGCAGGTGGAAAGTCTGGGCGGCAAATTTGTGGAGCTGGATGTCAAGGCAGACGATGCCGAATCGAAAGGCGGCTACGCCAAAGAAATGTCGGACGACTTTTATCGACGGCAGCAGGAAGCATTGAAGAAAGTCATTGCAGAATGTGATGTGGTGATTACCACAGCAGCCATTCCCGGCAGGAAAGCGCCAGTGCTGCTGACAAAAGAGATGGCCGAAGCGATGGCGCCGGGATCTGTGATTGTGGACATCGCGGCAGAACGAGGTGGTAACTGCGAAGTGACGGTGCCGGGACAGACCATTCAGCACAATGGAATTACGGTGATTGGTCCCGTGAATCTGGCCTCCAGTATTCCTGTCCATGCGAGTGAAATGTTCAGCAAGAACATCACCACTTTTCTCACACCGCTGATCAAGTCCGGAGAGCTGAAGATTGATCTGAATGACGAAGTCCTGCGTGAAACACTGGTTGCCAGGGATGGTGAGGTTGTGAATCCACGTGTTCGAAGTTTGCTGGAGCTTCCCGATCTGGCCCCGGTTACTGGTACGACGTGAGAGAGATCGGCCGACTCACTGAGGCTTCCGGGACCGAATCTTCCTGACCCGGTCATTTGGAAGTCACTCACCGCATTCGCGACGTTTGCGGAACCGTTTGTTGGGGAGACAAGGCGGTTGAGCAGGATTTGAGAGCGACTTCCAGAGATTCCTCAGAAGCAATCGCAGGCACCGACGGATCGAATCGGCCTGAATTTCAATCCACAATAGCAATCAAGAGTTTTCAAGAACGACGAAACCATCGGAGTCTGTCCATGACACCACTGATCTTACTTCTTGCCGACGAATCACCAGCCGGGGAACGGGCAGCCGAAATGCTGACTGAGGCAATTGCCGCCGCGCAGAATTCAGGCAGCAGCACCCTGTTGCTGTTGTTGACGATTTTTGTTCTGGCGGTCTTCGTTGGTACGGAAATCATTTCGAAAATCCCTCCCACGTTACACACGCCCCTGATGTCGGGATCGAATGCAATTTCCGGGATCACACTTCTGGGTGCAATTCTGGCCGGCGGGAATGACAGCGGAACACTGGCCACAGTTCTGGGGATGGCGGCTGTGATTCTGGCGACGGTGAATGTCGTTGGAGGTTTCGTGGTGACAAATCGCATGTTGTCGATGTTTAAGTCCCGGAAATAGCAAGAGACTGTTTCACTGACTTCAGAGATTCGTAAAGAAACTGAATTTCCGCAGAAAGACTGATGTGAACACGGCATTGATCGACTTGTGTTATCTGATTTCGGCAGTGATGTTTATCATCGGCCTGAAAGGCATGACTCGCCCCAGAACGGCGGTCCGCGGGAACCTGATCGGGTCGGCAGCAATGCTGCTGGCCGTCATTGCAACCCTCATGCATTATCAGGTGGTGAGCTATGCTGGCCTGATCGTGGGAATGCTGATCGGCAGCGTGATCGGAGTCATTCTGGCGCTGCGAGTTGAAATGACCGCCATGCCGCAGCTGGTGGCGTTGTTCAATGGACTCGGTGGTGGTGCTTCGGTACTGGTCGCCGGGGCATGGCTGGCCGGAAAGGAATTTGCAGGTGATCTTGCAGCAAACAACAGTGTCGCCGACGCTCTGACGGCGACGGGGGCATCAGGCCTGATCGGTGCGGTTACCCTGTCCGGAAGTCTGGTTGCCTTCGCGAAGCTGCAGGAACTGAAGTTCATTCGTGATTTCAATGCCCCCTGGCAAAAGCCGGCAAATTTGTTCCTTGCGGGCGCGTGTATTTTGCTTTGTGCTTTGATGGTGCTGCAGCCAGCGCATGCACAGGCCTACTTCTGGATCATGTCGCTGCTGGCACTGGCGATGGGTGTTTTGCTGGTCGTTTCGATTGGCGGTGCCGACATGCCGGTGGTCATTGCACTCTTGAATTCGTATTCGGGAATTGCTGCTTCGGCGACGGGGTTTGTTCTTCAAAACAACCTGCTGATTATCGCGGGTTCCCTGGTCGGCGCTTCGGGTATTCTGCTGACGCGCATTATGTGTACAGCCATGAATCGGAGCCTTGCCGCCGTACTGTTTGGCACGCTGCAGGCAAAGACAAAATCGAAATCCGATGACGATATTTATGCCAACGTGAAATCGTCTTCGGCCGAAGAAGTGGCCATGATGCTGGAGGTTGCTCAAAAGGTCCTGATCATTCCCGGGTACGGTATGGCTGTGGCTCAGGCCCAGCATGCAGTTCGAGATCTGACCAACCTGTTAACAGCACGCGATATTGATGTTGAATTCGGCATTCATCCGGTCGCCGGTCGAATGCCGGGCCACATGAACGTTCTTCTGGCAGAAGCAGACATTGCCTACGAACGGCTTAAAGAGATGGACGAAGTCAATTCCACGATGGATCAGGTCGACGTCGCGATTGTGCTTGGTGCCAATGACGTCGTGAACCCATTGGCCCGAACAGACCCTGACAGCCCCATTGCCGGAATGCCCGTCATCGATGCCGATCGCGCCAGGACAGTTGTCGTGGTGAAACGAAGTCTGAGTCCCGGATTCGCAGGGATCGCTAACCCATTGTTTGCGATGGACAACTCTCTGATGCTGTTTGCGGACGGCAAGCAGGCCATTGTCGACATCGTGAAAGCGCTGCAGGAAGGCTGACGTTGGATGGCAGACGAATCGTCATTCACAGTACTTGCTATCGACGTGGGAAACACGAGAGCCAAATTCGGTTTGTTCCGTTGCAAAGTTGGTGCAAAGTCTGAATCTGCATCTGAGAAACACGAATTCGGCTCAGCAAACAGGCACTCTGCGGCATCCCCGATAGAGTCAGTGCCGGCAGCGATTGCGATTGTGGCGAGTGTTCTGGAAAAAGCCGTTGCGCCTGGTGAGATGCTCCGTGAATGGACACGCTCCCTGCCCTGCGACTTGCCGAAAATTGCTGTGGTTGCAGGCAGCGAAGTGGACCAGCGAGATCAATTGGTCTCCGATTGGCCGCTTGACCGCTGCCGACCGGTAGTGATCGATCATTTCGGCCAGATTCCCATCGGCGTTGATGTCGAGATGCCGGACCGAGTGGGAATCGATCGATTGCTGGATTGCTGGGCAGCATGGCAGATGACTGGTTGTCGAAACGCAGTCATCGCAGTGGATTCAGGGACCGCAACGACGGTGGATCTGTTGACCAGCGACGGGATTTTTCGCGGGGGAAGCATTCTGCCCGGCTTGCGATTGTCGGCCCACGCAATGCATGACTACACAGCAAGACTGCCTTTGTTGAATACAGATGCAGAACAAATCGAGCTACCCTTGCTGCCCGGCCGCAACACTGAGGATGCCATGAGAGCCGGCTTGTTCATTGGACAACTGGGAGCTGTCAGGGAACTTGTTCAGCGTTTGAACGAAGCCAACTGTCGAATCGGCAGAACGACATCAGGATCGCCCGTCGCAACAGAATTGGCATCAGGACCAGAGACATCAACGCCTCCATCGTTGTTTGTCACGGGAGGCGGAGGGCGACAGCTCGTTCGTCACCTTCCAGGTGCTTTATTCGTGGACAGCCTTGCATTACATGGTCTTGCCATGCTCGCACCGATCGAAGTGTAGCCTCCAAAACACGTTCTCGATGCTGACTGTCCGTTAAGACACCGGGACAGGAAAGCAGGACGACTGGAAACCTTCGTGTTTTAAGGTCTCCTGCTCGAGCCAGCCCCGTTTTTCACTGGCTGCTAAGCTAAGCTATCAACGACATCGGGAGTCTGTCTAACTCCGGCGGTATTCACGTTGAAATCCATTACGAGAGGTCTGGAATCTCATCGTTGAATTTGGGGGGCTCGCCCGGTTTTGAATCCCGATAAAAGTTGGTGAGGTCAATGCCGCCCCGCTGTTCCATTTCGAGAAGCTTTAATCGCTGCTCTATCTTATTCAGTCGGGACTCCAGGAACCCTGGAAGTTTTTCTGTTTCATCGGCACTGCTGGATCGCGGGACAGCCGGATAGCCAAGCTGCCGCTGCAGTGCGGCGAAGAAGTAGAAGGGATCGCGGCCAATATTAGCCTTCGCAATGCGTCCCTCCTGATCCCCAAAAAGATGAACTCGCTCTGTCGCACCATTGTCCGAACGGAATGCCCCCTGCTGAAGTCTGGTGTAGTATGCCGACGCCGCATAAACCATCTCGGATAATTCTCGAGCGCCCAGATCGCGACGCAGATTCATAATCCACGTCTTCCATGGCTCGTCGTAAATGGGGTCCCTGGAGATGGCAAGCAGACCGTCGTTGTAACCCAGTCGATTGCGGGCTACACATTCAAACTGAAAAATAAACATCCCCGCTTTGACTGGATTCTTCGTCCGATACTCCGCTTCGTGTTCCAGAATCTGCAGTGCGATTAATTGTTCGAATCGCGAAACATCATCCTCCGCGCGACTCATAACAAACGCCTGAAACGGGGTGAAGTAGTGGGAAAGCCGAGTCATCGCATCGCTCACCCTCCCGCTGTGAAGAATTTCTGTTCGGAGAAAATCGATCGCCATCGGCAGGCGGGTTGTTGCCAGCAGCTCTTCCTGGATTGTCTGCAGAAACTCCTGTGACGGAACATTTTGCTGCAATCGCTCCCGATAGATGCGAAAGAAGTACTGCTGTTCCACGTATTCTTCGCGATCAAGCATGGGATGATTTTTCGGTGCTGGAGTCAGGTGATTCGGAACCCGGTTGACCAGAGGAAATCTGATGTGACATCCGGGAATCGTCGGCAGACCGAGAGGCAGGCGATTCAGCCTCATTCGTTGTTTCTGTGGAAGCCTGCCTTTGTGCTCTGAGAATCTGCATCCGATCGATCGTCATCGCCATCAGCGCCAAACCGATCACAACGATCAGTTCCACTGCGAGAAGGCGGTTCGCGTTGGCATCGAGCCATTGCGCGAGCGGCGCTTTCTGGTCACTGAATAACAAGGCAATCAACGATAAGATGGTGATGATGAATACTGCTGTTGCGGGAACAATCAGTTTGAACAACAAACCGGGACGAGAACCTGGTCCGCGCATGGCATCTCACATTTCATCGAACATGCAAAAACAGGCAATGAACAAGTCAATGCGTGAAGACAGATAATCCGCTGAGCTGAACAGTCAACAGGGCAAAATTCACGACAGGGCAGAACTCACAACGGGTCAGAATTCACGACTGGGCGGGCAAATTCCGTGGGGCTTCAATCGCCGAAGAAATCCTGAAAGCGTTGAGTGATTTCCTCGGGTGACAGATCTTCCACGTGCGTCGCCACGGTCCATACATGGCCCCACGGATCGGTCAGTGTGCCTGAGCGATCTCCGTAGAACTGATCGCACAAGGGCCGAAGTTCGGTGCCGCCGGCTTCAATGGCCGCCGCAAACACTTCGTCGACATTCGGAACGTAAATTAACAGACTGACGGTGGTCCCCCCGCGTGTTTGAGGCCCCAGAAAATCCATTTCGGGATGTTCATCCGCCAGCATCACGTGGGAATTGCCAATTCGGATTTCGCCGTGGCTGATTCGGCCTTCCGGATCCTGCAATCTCAGAACCTCTTCAGCACCAAAGGCTCGCTGATAAAACTCAATCGCCTCTGACGCACCTTTAATCAGCAGGTACGGGGTGACCGAATGATAGCCGCTGGGAATCGGAGAAACCGGGGTGTTCACGGAGTTGGTTCCTTCGCGAAAAGAACTACGGAAGACGCTGCGGGAAATTGATGCAGCCATAGTGTACGATCTGTGACCTGTTTCGAAAGCCACTTCCGGCGTCTCTGAGCACTCCCTCAGAATTGATGTTCGAATGCGGCGGTCCTGAATTTGACTGATCCGCAGTCCTGAATTCTCAGGCGTGCTTGTATTCACTGCGACTTACCGATCCACGGCGCCATTTTCTCATGATGACAATTTCTGATTTAAGATTCTGCTGGCAGAATGAGGAATCGCCGCAAGGCGACGAGCTGGACAGGCTTCCGGGGTCCGGATTCGAACTGGTCATCCCTTCACTTGTCGTTGCTGACAGCACAATCGCCGCCGTAACAGGACCCAGCGGATGTGGGAAAACCACGCTGCTGAATCTCATTGCGGGTATCCTGCGACCAATATCAGGCACCATCGTCGTGGATAGCTGCGATGTCTGTCATATGTCCGAAGCCCTGCGCCGCGATTTTCGACTGCGGCAGATCGGGATGGTTTTTCAGGACTTTCAGTTGATCAATTATCTGTCCGTTGTGGAGAACGTATTACTGCCGTGCCGCTTGTCACGAAAATCCACGATTACAGCAGAGCAAAGAACGCGGGCGACCGATCTTCTGGCCTCAGTTGGCCTGGCAGATAAATCAAAGAGGCCGGTGACACGATTGTCTCAGGGTGAAAGACAGCGCGTCGCCATCTGCCGCGCGCTGATTCGGCAGCCGTCGTTGATTCTGGCGGACGAACCCACTGGCAATCTCGATCCCGTAAATTCCAGACAGATCCTGGAACTGCTTATCCGGCAGGCACGAGCCGTCGATGCCACGCTGCTGATGGTCACCCACGATCACGGACAATTGGATGTGTTTGACCGGCGAATTGAAATGGAACAGTTCTTCGTCGGCTCTCAGGCAGCGTCGGGAGAACAATGTCCGTGCTAACGCTTTTGTCGACGCTGAGACAGGCCTCGTTTCTGGCAGTTCAGGCACTGAAGTGGTACCGAGGTCGGTCGGCCATTATTGTGATGTGCCTGGCAATCGTGCTGGGGCTTCCGGTCACGATGCGTTTCATGCTGGAAGATTTTCGCCACGAGATTACCGCCAGAGCCGAAGCAACGCCCTTGTTAATCGGCGCGGCCGGCAGCCGGATCGATCTGGCACTGCATTCGATGTATTTCGACGGGCCCGCCCCGGCTCGAACGACGATGCAGGAAGTGGACTCCGTGCAGAAATCGGGTTTTGCCACAGCCATTCCAGTTTACCAGCGGTATCGAACACAAAGTCGCAATGGCAATCACGGAGCGGCCATTGTCGGAACAACTCCCGAATATTTTGAGTTCCGCGATCTGACAATCGCGCGGGGGCAGCCGCTGGCATTTCTGGGTGATTGCGTTGTTGGTTCTCGCGCGGCCATCCGCCTGAATCTTCACCCGGGCGATTCCGTCTTATCGGCCCCTCAAAATGCATTTGATCTGGCGGCCGATTACCCGTTGAAGATGAATGTTGCGGGCGTGCTTGCTCCCACGCATTCTCCCGATGACGACGCAGTCTTTGTTGATGTCCGTACAGTCTGGGTGATCGACGGAATTGGACATGGACATCAATCGCTCAACCAGCAGTCGGACGAAGATCTCCTGCTGAAGAAGAATCGCAGCAGCGTCACTGCCAGCGCTGCCGTGCTGCCCTATACGGAAATCACTGAGGACAACATCGATTCGTTTCACTTTCACGGTGAACCATCGGAATTCCCTGTAAGCAGTGTCATCGTAGAACCACATAGTGAACGTGATCGGCTGCTGTTGATGGGACGCTATCAGGCGGCCGATTCGTCCGTGCAGATGATTCAGCCTCCCGCCGTTGTGGCTGAATTGCTGAACATGGTGTTTCGAGTGGAGCAGTTCGTCCGTTTCAGTTCTCTGATCGCCGTCTTCGTGACCATGATCCTGCTGGGCCTGGTGTTGTTTCTGTCACTTCGGCTCAGACAGCCCGAAATGGATACGTTGTTCCGACTGGGTGGGAGTCGTTCAATGATCGCTGCCATTGTATCCACGGAACTTGCGCTGATGCTGATTCTGTCCGCAGCCCTGGCGGTATCCATTGCGATGCTTTGTCGCAATCAGCTGGCGGGGCTGATCCGCCAGATGCTGTTCTGAGGCAGTCCCGGGATTGTTCCTCACCGAAAAGAATGAAAACCAATCCTGCGGTGGCTTCAGACGTCTGAGATCCGGTCGAGCACATCCGAAGCGGTTTGGTCGAGCCGTGGCAGATTGTCGGCCGAAAGCAGATGGTTGTATTTGACGGCCGCTCCCGTGTTGAACAACACCACTGTCTCATCTTTTTGGATCCAGCCATTGCTGAGCAGTTTTTGAGCGGCCATCCAGATCGCACCACCTTCGGGTGCGGCATGAATTCCCTGATGTTGTGCCAGTTCGTAAACCCCCTGCATCAGTTCTGCGTCACTGACCGTGATGGCCGTACCGTTGCTCCTGCGAAGGATGTCCAGCATGATGAAATCGCCCACGGCTGCGGGCACTCGAAGCCCGGACGCTACCGTGGATGCATTCGGAAACATCGCGGCGGAGGTCTGGCCATCCTGAAACGCTTTTACGATCGGAGCGCAGCCTTCGGCCTGAACGACCACCATTCGGGGCCGTTCCGGGCCGATCCACCCCAGCTGCTGCATTTCGTCGAATGCCTTCCACATGCCAATCAGTCCTGTACCACCACCTGTCGGGTACAGGATGACATCCGGCAACTGAAGGCTGATGGATTTTCGATAGTCGGCCAGATCGAATGCGAGTTCGTAGCCCATTGTCTTCTTGCCTTCGATGCGAAACGGTTCTTTCAGCGTCGACAGGTCGAACCATCCGAACCGATCACATGCAGCCCGGCAGATGCGTCCACAATCACTGATCAGGCCATTGACGAGGTAAACCCGAGCTCCTCCGCAAACAGATTCCAGAATGTTGGCAGGAGGAGTATCCTGCGGGACAAAGATCACGCATTTCATGCCGGCTCTTGCGGCGTAGGCTGCAGCAGCGCCTGCGGCATTGCCAGCAGATGGCAGAGCAACGGTTGCGACACCGAGTGCTTTCGCGCGGGTGATTGCGGCGGACATCCCACGAGCCTTAAAGCTTTGGGTGGGATTGAAACCTTCGTCCTTGATCAGCAAATCATCAAATGCACCAAACGGTCCCCGAGATGTACATGGGAGCAGTGGAGTCTGCCCTTCGCCCAGCGTTACGGCGTCGTCAATATGATTGACCGGCATGACTTCGTGAAACCGCCACATCGATCGAATTCGTCGACTTCTGACGACTTCCGGAGTGAATTCGCTGCGAATCGCCTCCAGATCGTACCTTGCCAGCAGCGGTTTCCCCGCTTTGCTAAGCCCTTGAAGAACCTTGTGATCGTGAATTTCGCCAGTCTGTGAGCAAACGAGAGATGTGATCATTTTGATATGTTCGGGCTTCAGTCTTGTGGCGTTTCGCCACCTTTCGGTAAAAACTGCCAAAGGGCGACATCCAGCTGCATTTTCGGGCAATGACCTGAATTGTGCCGTCGTTCTGAGCGGTCGCTCTCCAGCGGATCCCAATCACTGTCGGGGCCGCAGCGAGGGCTGAAATACGTGGGCATGAATACAGAGAACATCACTGGAAGGCAAGGACGCCATGCCGGCGAAGAACGGAATCCACTTCACCCGTCTCTCGAATCTCGGGCTTCAATTCGCACAACAGACGGCACCAGCACTTGCTGCCGGGGCTGTGATTGCCCGTTTGTCGCTTGTCTGGCTGGGGTTGAACGGCGCAAGTACGTCGTCACTCATTGCATTCATACTGGCATTGAGCGTCGCATTCGCTTTGCTGCCAGCCTTCTGTGCCGGCGCGAGTCGATTGCTGGCGGTGGTCCGTTCGAAAGTAATATGGATGCGGCATCCTGCGGCAATTGCAGGTTTCTCCGCAGCCGCTCAGCTCGCCATTGTGTGCCTGATGACGATTATGCTGACGCGCACTTTCGCATTCTCCGCCGATTTGATGCTTCCGTCCCTGACGGCCGCGTCGGAAAGCATCCAGCTGACAACTCTGGATTCGGCGATGTTCCTGGTGCCATCGATTGCCTTGATGTCACTGATCGTACTGGTGGTCATCGGGACTTATCAGATTGGTTTTAAGCGGGCAGTAACCTTCGAACTGCGCGACGAATCCGCAGACAATCAGGAGAACGCATCCTTTTCGGATTTCCTGACGGTCAACGATCTGACACTGTTCGTCGTTGGCGCGGGGTGTCTGCTTTTGAATGTGTGGGAATCTGTGCCGCTTAACCTGGCGCCGATCGTTTTGATTGCATTCTCGCTTCTCATACGGCTGATGCATCCGGAGATTTCTCCCGTCGTCGGTCGCTCGGGTGGGGACAAAGAAAACAATCCAATGCCCGTAAGTCAGGCAATTCTGTCGCTGCATTACGGAAGACTTTTCGCTGCGTGCGTTGGATTTTCATGCGGCGCCTGTCTGTTATCGGGGGTTGTGGCCATCAGCTGGCCGCTGGTCGTCGCATCGCTCCTGACGACCGTCTTTATCCTGCGATTCCAATTGCATTCGGCCATCCAGCGATTCATTCCCGGCAGTCTGGTGGCTATTGCCGGACTACTTGCATTGGCCCTGCTTCCGGTCTGTCTTGAAACATTTGCGGACCAGCAACTGGCGTTAAAGTCTTCGGGGCGATCAGCCATCTATCAATTGGCCTTCACGACACTTCCGCTCACCCTGCTGTTTGTCGCTGCTTCCTTTTCGTTGTTCTCTATTCCGTTGGCCAAACGCAGACCTGCCTTGAAACCGGGCGATGAAAGTCGCCCGCAAAAAGCAGTTTCTCCCCCGTTCGGCTCGACATCGGTTGCGTCGTCGCTGCTGTTGCTCGCAGCTGCGTTGGTGTTTGTGGCGTACCGCGGTAGTTGGGCGGCCCCATACCTTCAGGATGTGACTGTTCTTCTGACGCTGTCGGTGTTGTGTCTTGCGATCGGTAATGCCATCATCGTCTGGTTGCAGAATTCTGACAGAGCGGTGGTTTCAGAACCATCAGGGCGAATTCGTGCCTCCCTGAGAAGTTCAGCAGTCTCCATCGCTCTTGTCGTGATTGTGGTGGCGAGCTGTTTCTATGCCGGACTGAAAGCGCCGGATATGGCAACTCTGTCACGGATGGTTTTTTCTGATCGTGCGGTTGTTGCCGTTCAGCTGGGCGTTTCAGACGACCTGATTACGCATTCGGATGCAAGTCGTCTTGTGGAAGAATCTCTTTCCCACGACGGCCCGGTGACTGTGTGGAGGCGATCAGCCAAGTTGCTGGAGTTTCGACGCAACGGGGAGCTTCTCGGCCATGTCAGTACAGATACCGAACTGACACCTCAACCCATCGAAGAAATGCTTCCTGCTATTTTGCCACTGACGGCGCACCCGTCGCCGCACCGCATTTTGCTGCTCGGTGACGATGGGGGCGTGTGCCTGAAAACCTGCCAGAAATTCCCTGTGCGTCGAGTCGTGGCGATTCGTACTGACCTGCCTGCCACGAATCTGGCTCGTAAATACACCTGGAAGACACAGGAACCGACGGTTGACCAGGATCAACGAATCACGATTCGCCACGCCTCTTCAGAGATCGCTCTGCATCAGCAGCCGGAAACGGCGTTTGATGTCGTCATCGATGCTCAGCCTGCAACGCTGATATCCGGACAGACGTCAGCGTTTTCGGCAGAACGTTATCAGACAGCAAAGATCCAGTTGAGCGACGATGGCATCTATTGCCAGAGACTCGTCACAGCGCATCTGGGAGCCAATGACGTTCGCCGCGTGCTGGCGACGGCAATGTCGGTATTCGACAATGTCGTCCTGGTGCAGTCAGTTCCCGGCGACATGGTTCTGATGGCTTCGAAAGCCTCCCGACCTCTGCCCGGGGATCATATTCTTTCGCGTCTGCAGCAGGATTTTGTTCGGGCAGAGATCGCCACGGCCGGTTGGGACTGGGCACAGGTGGCCATCCTTCCCATGCTGGATGCCAATGATCCTCTTGGTGTCTTCAACAAGGGCGACCTGCCGTCCATCGCACGAGTGAGCAGCAGCGAATCTCTACTGCAGATGCCGTTGACGCTGACACAACCCCGCGCGTGGCAGTCTGAAATGCAGCAGGCATTTGCAGCTTATGAGATGCGAATTGGTGAAGCGGTTGACGACACCGAAATGCAGCACGAGGTCAAACGCCGCCTGACCGCTTTGTCGCAGCAGGTTGAGATTCTGGCTGGTATGCCGGATGAACCCTGGACGTACCGAAAATCTCTGCGTGTTGAAATGCAGCGAAGTCCTCGGCCGCCGGTAGAGACGGTCTCAAACGGAAAGATCGTTCGTTCGCGGCATCCCACCGATCAGTATCATCTGGACTACTTTCGATCGCTGAGTAATTCGATTCGGCGGGTGATGACCGGAGAACACAACATTGCGGCGTTTGAATCCCTGGATACGTTTACGGCGCGGTATGAGCCACTGCTGAGTCTTTTTGCGCATTATGAAATCGTTCGCCTGCACGAGATGGCGGATCATCCTGCACCGGCCGATGAATTCCGCCACCGTCTACACACGGTGTACTTTACGGAAGCTTCCGACGCGTCGGTTCGGCCCGTGGTAGCGGCGTTGACTCAGCTTGTGGATCATCCGGACATGATTCCATCGGATACAGAGCGATACGACATGCTGAATTCGCTCGTGCAGAAACTGATTGAACGTTGGGAAGCCCGGACGGCCTGGGAACCCCGATCTGCCATTCGCGTCCAGAATGACGTCGATCAGTCGGTGCGAGCGACAAATCGAGCGGTGGAACTCATGGAAGAGTTGCATGCGGTTACCGGTGTCAGTCGAGACGACTTTCTCAATCGTCGCCGTTATGTGAACGCTGCCCTGATCAGCCCGCTTCGCCAGTACCGCGATCAGGTTCTGGCTCACCGTATGAAAACGGCACCGGCCAGCGTCCCCGGCAATGAGGACCCGGATGACCTTCCAATGCTGGTCAGCCCGGACCCCGACACCCTGATGTCCACCAACTGATTCATGGTTGAGGGCCTTCTGGATGTTAAACCGGGCACTTTACCGACCGGGTTGCCGCAAAACTGGGAAGCGAAGTTCTCGCAGTCGAGAACAAAGAAAGCGGAAATCGACCGAATCGGCGCGAGATCCGAAAGGGCTTCCAAAAGGGAACCGCGTTACTAAGATAACGCCCGAAAGCCGCCCACAACCGCGACCAGGATGCACACTCTGTGGACATCGAACAGGTGATCAAGGTTTCGTGAATCCGGTTTGCGAAGGCGAAGACCCTTCATCAGCGACTGACCCGTGGAACAGAGGGCAATCGCTGCGGCTCACATTTCTGTGCTGTCACTTCCAATAGAAGTGGCAGCAATCTATCGATTTGATCTCGTATCTGCGGATTGAAACACGCACATGCATCGCATTACCAAAGGGCTGGATTTGCCAATCAGCGGCGTTCCGGAGCCCTCTATCGTGCAGGGACCTCTGGTCACTCAGGTTGGTGTTGTCGGAGCGGATTACGTTGGCATGAAACCCTCGATGCTTGTGCAGGCAGGCGATCGAGTGAAACTGGGCCAGCCTTTATTCGCAGACAAGAAGACCGAAGGTGTCGTGTTCACTGCGCCGGCCGCAGGTCGCGTCATCGAGGTGAATCGAGGCGATCGGCGAGCGTTCCAGTCCGTCAACATCGAAATCGATGGTGATGATGCTGTGGAGTTCCCGAAGCTGGGCGAAAAACTTGACACGGCCAGCCGCGAAGAAGTGACCAGCCTGCTTGTCGAAAGCGGCATGTGGACATCGCTTCGAACACGGCCCTTCAGCAAGACTCCCGTGCCGGGCTCAACGCCGCGTTCGATCTTTGTACAGGCCATCGACACAAATCCGCTCGCACCAAATCCGATGCCCTTCATTCGGGAGAATGAACGTGCGTTTGAGGTGGGTGTGATCGCACTCAGCAAGTTAACGGATGGTACGGTATTTGTCTGTCGTCCGACTGCCATCGCACTGCCAGGTGACTCTGTGCAGGGTGTGCAGCGAGCAGAATTCGAAGGTCCGCACCCCGCCGGTTTGCCCGGAACCCACATTCACCTGCTGGATCCGGTTGGTCCCGGCAAAGTCGTCTGGCACATCAATTACCAGGACGTCATCGCTATCGGTCAATTGATGCTGACCGGTCGTTTGTTTGTGGACCGTATTATTTCTTTGGCGGGACCTGGCGTTCAGGCACCACGAAACGTTCGAACACGGCTGGGTGCATCGGTCACTCAGCTGGTGGATGGCGGACTGAAGGACGGTCGGCAACGAGTGATCTCGGGCAGTCCGCTGAGCGGTCGGGCAGTCGTGGCTCCGATGGATTACCTTGGGCGATTCCACCTTCAGGTCAGTGCAGTTCCGGAAGGCGATCAGCGCGAGTTTCTTGGCTGGATGTCCCCCGGGGCCGGAAAGTTTTCTGTGCGGCGCGTCTTCACATCTGCTCTGGATCGGGCGAAACGATTCGCCTTCACCACCAGTACAGAGGGAAGCAAGCGGGCCATGGTGCCGATCGGTATGTATGAGCAGGTGATGCCGCTGGATATTATTCCAACCTTCCTGCTGAGAGCTCTGATTACCGGTGATACCGATCAGGCCCAGTTGCTGGGTGCTCTGGAGCTGGACGAAGAAGACTTGTCGCTTTGCACTTTCGTGTGTCCTGGCAAGTACGAATACGGCCCCATTCTGCGGTCGCGTCTCCAGCAGATTGAAACTGAGGGCTGATCCGCCGTTGCGGTTCGCCGGATTTAATAACGACAGTTTGTCACGATTCTCGTTTTGAGTTCCAACGAATGAAATTCTTACGAAGCACACTCGATCGGGTCGAGCCGCTTTTCCACAAAGGTGGGAAGCTGGAGCGGTTTTACCCGGTCTACGAGGCGATGGATACTTTCCTCTACACACCAGGGGAAGTCACAACCAGCGCGTCGCACATCCGCGACGGACTCGACCTGAAGCGAATGATGATTACCGTTGTCATCGCCCTGCTGCCCTGTATTTACATGGCTTGCTGGAACACGGGGTTTCAGGCCAACAGGGCCATTCAGGCTCAGTTCGGAGAATCACCAACACCTGAAGCCGTTCAGGCAATTGTTGATTCCATTGGCTGGCGTGGTGCTGCCCTGCAGGCGATGGGTTTCGACTTTGCCGCTGGCCCTTCATGGCTCTTCAACGTGATGCACGGCCTGCTGTATTTTTTGCCTGTTTACCTCGTAACGAATATCGTCGGGGGGACATGGGAAGCCATTTTCTGCATCCTGCGAAAGCATGAACTGAATGAAGGCTTTCTGGTCACCGGTATGCTCTTTCCGCTCACTCTGCCTCCGACCATCCCGCTTTGGCAGGTGGCCATTGCCATCAGTTTTGGCGTGGTTCTGGGCAAGGAAGTCTTTGGCGGTACTGGCAAGAACTTCCTGAACCCCGCTCTCACAGCTCGAGCGTTCCTGTACTTCGCTTATCCCGGATATGTCATCGGTGACAAAGTGTGGGTGGCTCTGGATGGTTACACAGGTGCAACCCTGTTGACGACAATGGGATCTCAGCGTACCGCCGCTGGCAGCGAATTTGCAGACGTCTGCAAGCAACTGGATCTGACCTGGCTGGATGCGTTTCTGGGGTGCATTCCGGGTTCCATGGGCGAAACATCGACGCTGGCGTGTCTAATCGGAGCGGCCTTCCTCATTATCACGGGGGTTGGTTCGTGGCGTATCATGGCGGGAGTCCTGATTGGTTCGATGGGATTCGCCACCTTCCTGAACGGTGTGGGCAGCGACACCAATGCGGCGTTTCAAATTCCTGCAAGCTGGCATCTGATGACCGGCGGGCTGGCATTCGGCCTGGTATTTATGGCGACGGATCCCGTTTCTGCAGCGATGACAGAAAAAGGAAAGTGGATCTACGGGATTCTGATTGGATTTATGACCATCGTTGTTCGTGTTCTGAACCCAGCGTTTCCTGAGGGCATCATGCTGGCAATTCTATTCGGCAACGTTTTCGCTCCAGTGATTGACTACGTCGTTGTTGGACAAAACATCAAGCGAAGGATGGCCCGCAATGCAGCGTGATTCGATTCAAAACACATTCCGCATGGCAATTCTGCTGTGTCTGGTCTGTTCCGTCATGGTTTCCGCAACAGCCGTCGGTCTGCGAAGTACTCAACAGGCCAAGAAGGAAGAATTCCGTCAGCAGAACATCCTGAAGGCGGCCGGTCTCTGGGAAGAAGGTGCCGACGCCAAGGCGCTCTTCAATCAGTATATCACCGCTGAGGTGCTGGATTTCGAAGAAGGTCGAACGACTGAGCGATACGAGCCGGATGCCAAAGAACTGGATCCGAAGCTCTCAACTCGCGACTCAAGCATGAGCAAGCCCATCGATGGCAGCGAAGAAACCGGGGACGATATTGCGTCCATACGGGTCCGCGAGACATACACGGTTGTTTATGAAGTCCGCGAAGACGGAAAGCTGAAAACCCTGATTCTGCCTATTCGTGGCTATGGACTTTGGTCCACGTTGTGGGGCTTCATCGCACTTGACTTTTCAGATACCACCGCGGATCCCCAATCACTGACAGTGAAGGGGCTCACCTATTATTCGCACGCCGAAACCCCCGGACTGGGTGGTGAAGTTGATAACGAAAACTGGAAAGCCAAGTGGCAGGGTAAGCGGGTTTACGACGAAGCGGGTGATGTACTTCTGGAAGTCTCCAAGAGTGCTGCTGGCGACTATCAGGTGGACGCACTTTCGGGGGCAACGCTGACCTCCAATGGTGTCACGAACATGCTGAAGTACTGGCTTGGACCACATGGATTTGGCCCTTACATCAAGTCAACTCTGGCCGGGAAATAAAGGTCATGGCAGAACCAAACGAAAAACAGATCCTTCTGGATCCGATGCTCAATAACAACCCGATCACTCTGCAGATTCTTGGTCTGTGCAGTGCGTTGGCTGTCACGACCAACATGCAGACGGCGGTTGTGATGTCCATTGCAGTGACGCTGGTAACAGCCTGCTCGAGTGCGGCTGTTTCATTCATCCGCGAGTCGATTCCCGGCAGCATCCGCATCATTGTGCAGATGACCGTGATCGCGTCGCTTGTGATCATCGTTGACCAGATTCTTCAGGCCTATGCATTTTCGCTGAGCCAGAAGCTGTCCGTGTTCGTGGGTTTGATTATCACCAATTGTATCGTGATGGGCCGCGCGGAAGCGTTTGCAATGAAGAATCCTCCGATGCGAAGCTTCCTTGATGGCATCGGAAATGGTCTGGGTTACAGCCTGGTGCTCTTGCTCGTAGGTTTTGTCCGCGAACTCACAGGGTCCGGCAAGCTCTTTGGAATCACTATACTGAAACCAGTGACCGATGGTGGCTGGTATGTCACCAACGGTTTGATGTTGATTTCGCCCAGTGCGTTCTTCCTGATCGGGCTTCTGGTCTGGCTGAACCGCACGCTGCGGCCCAATCAGGTGGAACCCGACTAACGCTGATTACTCCCGTGATGCAATCCGCATCGTTTGAATTGCCTTAATCTCTCAGACTATCAGGCTGAAAGATGGATCATTATCTGAGCTTATTTGTTAAGTCGATCTTCCCGGAAAACCTGGCATTAGCCTTCTTTCTGGGGATGTGCACGTTTCTGGCTTTGTCCAAAAACGTGAAGACAGCGTTCATGCTGGGGATCGCGGTCACGGTGATTCAGGGCATCACAGTGCCGGTGAATAATCTGATCTACCAGTGCCTGCTTCAACCGGGAGCACTGGAATGGCTAAGCCCGGGCCTGAAAGAACAGGATCTCGGTTTTGTCGGTCTGATCAGCTACATCGGCGTTATTGCGGCCATGGTTCAAATCCTGGAGATGGTGCTCGATCGTTACTTCCCTGCCCTCTACAACGCCCTTGGTATCTTCCTGCCACTGATCACTGTGAATTGTGCGATCCTGGGAGGAACTTTGTTGATGGTGGAGCGAAGCATGACCTTTACCGACAGTGTCGTCTTCGGATGGGGCTCCGGACTTGGCTGGGGAATGTCGATCGTTGTACTGGCCGGGATTCGTGAGAAACTAAAATACAGTGATGTTCCATCCGGACTTCGGGGTCTGGGGATCACATTTATCACGGTCGGATTGATGGCTCTCGCCTTTCAGGCGTTTTCCGGCATCAAGCTCTGATCTCTACCCGGTAGAACGATCTCCATTTCAGCGTACATTTTCTGACCTGTAGCTCTTTTCTGTTGGTGTGTAGACGATGGCGATAATTCTCGGCGTGATGATGTTTACCGGCATTATTATCGCTCTTGTAGTGATGATCGTAGCCGCACGGAAACAACTGGTTCCCAGTGGTGACGTTAAGATCGAAATCAACGGCCAGAAAGAGATTTCTGTCCCCGCCGGGGGCAAACTGCTGAACGCGCTGGCCTCCAACGGGATCTTTGTCTCGTCCGCATGTGGAGGTGGTGGTACCTGTGCACAATGCAAGGTACACGTGCTTGAGGGTGGCGGTGAGATTCTGGACACAGAAAAGGCCCACATCAACAAGAAGCAGGCGCGCGAAGGCTGCCGACTCTCCTGTCAGGTGGCTGTCAAGCAGGATTTGAAAATCGAAGTTCCGGAAGAAGTCTTCGGTACCCGGAAGTGGCAGTGCACTGTGCGGTCGAACAACAACGTTGCGACCTTCATCAAGGAACTGGTTCTGGAACTGCCAGAGGGCGAGGAAGTCGACTTCAAGGCAGGCGGATATATTCAGATCGAATGTCCACCGCACCATTTGAAATACTCCGACTTTGAAGTCGCCGAGAAGTTCCGTGGCGACTGGGACAAATTCAATCTCTGGACCATCGAATCAAAAGTCGACGAACCAGTCATTCGTGCCTATTCCATGGCAAACTACCCGGGCGAAAAAGGCATCATCATGCTCAACGTCCGCGTTGCAACGCCTCCGCCCCGGTCTGCCCCTGGAACACCACCCGGGAAGATGTCCTCATTCATCTTCAACCTGAAACCAGGCGACAAGGTCACGATTTCAGGTCCTTATGGTGAATTCTTCATCAAGGATACGCCAAACGAGAAGATCTATATCGGAGGTGGTGCAGGAATGGCACCGCTTCGCTCCCACATCTTCGAATTGTTCAAGCGGATGCACACCGACTGTAAGGTTTCTTACTGGTACGGTGGTCGAAGTGTGCGGGAACTGTTTTATCTGAACGACTTCGACGAACTCGAAAAGAACAACCCCAACTTCAAGCTGAACATCGCATTGTCCGAACCCCAGCCAGAAGACAACTGGACAGGGATGCGCGGATTTATTCACCAGGTACTTCATGACGAATACCTCGCGAAACATCCGGCACCAGAGGATTGCGAATACTACATCTGCGGTCCTCCAATGATGTTGAAAGCCGTGACTGACATGCTGTCAAGTCTGGGTGTTGAACCAGAGAATATTGCATATGACGACTTCGGCGGCTAGCAGGATCACAGGCCTCGGATTCCCCACTCCGCGACAACTTGTCGTGGTCGTTCTGGGTTTCCTGTCAGCAGGTCCCCAGCTGGCACAGGCAGAACTGGCCCGGATAGAAGGATCCACAATGGGGACCTACTATTCGGTGGCCGTCGATAGCGAAACCAGCGTCGATACAGCAGAACTGCAGAGCCGGATTGAAGACTGTCTTCTGGTCGTGAATCAACAGATGTCGACCTGGATGAAGGATTCGGAGATCAGTCGCTTCAATCAGTTCGGAGAATCCGAATGGTTTGAGGTGAGTGCGGACTTTGCCCTCGTTGTCGCAGAAGCAAAGCGAATCCATGAACTGACGGGGGGCGCGTTCGACCCGACTGTTGCCCCCTTGATTGATATCTGGGGGTTTGGTGACCAGCGTCCGAGGACGGTACCGGCTCAATCCGCCATTGATGACGCTCTGGTCTCCGTTGGCATGGACAATATCCATGTGCAGCATGATCCCCCCGCCTTGCGTAAGCTCAGGCCAGAGATTCAGTTGAACCTGTCGGCGATTGCCAAAGGATTTGGAGTCGATCAGGTCAGCAAGCTACTGGATTCGCTCGGCTACCCGGCCCATGTGGTTGATATCGGCGGGGAAGATCGCACAGGTGTTCGAAAGCTCAATGGCGACAAGTGGCGACTGGGCGTGGAAAGCCCACTTGGCGGTGTCCATCAGGTGTTACCGCTTGAGCAGACTTCCATCGCCACTTCGGGCGACTATCGAAATTTCTTTGTGGTTGAGGGCAGGAAGTTCAGTCACGCTCTGAACCCCGTGACAGGATGGCCTGTTGAGAATCCGCCGGCTTCTGTTTCCGTGGTTCATCCCTCCTGTATGACTGCGGATGCGTGGGCAACAGCCATGATGGTGCTCGGCGCTGATAAAGGCATGGCGATCGCCACAGAACAGAACCTGGATGTCATGTTTATGTATGTCGACTCAGGAAAGCTCACCGTATCCGCTCGCGGACTGTTCAGTCAGGAACCGACCGAAGAGGCGACGGGGCAGACCACGACAGAATCCAGCGACTCCCCTGCGTCATTGCTGACGATGATCGGTATCGCAGCCGCGGTCTTTAGTCTCGCGATGCTTGGCATGGCCATCGGTGTCATCGTTCGAAACAAGTCCCTGAAAGGGAGTTGCGGTGGAATTGCAGCATTCGAAAGCAACTCCGATTCCCCCTGCATGTTGTGCACGAAACCTATTGAACAATGTCGCAATCCGGAATTGCGGGAACAGGCGCAAAATGCCGCTGCAGGTGACAAGAATGGGGATGCTTAGCTAAGCAGCCTTTTGAAGAACGTGACTGGCTCGAGCAGGAGACCAGAAAAAACGATGGTTTCCAGTCGTCCTGCCAGTCCCGGTTTTTGAACGGACAGCTAACGCGATATCACGGTCGCCGGCAGGCTCCGCAAACAGCCGGGATGGCTGAATAATTTCAGGAATCCGCTGTGTCTGCTGGCCACACCCGAGATTCCGATTCCATCGCTCTTGTGTGTCGATGGACGCCCTTGTGTCAATGGTTGTCCGTGCGTCAATGGTTGTCCGTGTGTCAATGGTCGTCGAGCATCCTTGTGGCCACGATCAGGCTGGGCCAACATAACCTGCGGTCAATTCACATCGGAAGTCGCAGTCGATCGTGATGCAAGTGACGGCTCCGTCCCCATAAAGGCAGCTGCAGACAAGTGCACTGTCCATTAAGACCTCAACTGAATGTATGGCCTCATGTTGAGTCTCAATCTCCGGGAGCCAGGATGACGGAATCAAAGGGACATCAAACCGATGGTCTGTCACGAAACCAATGTTTCAAAGAAACTGAAAACAGCGTTTGTACCGGGATAGATGAAGACAACCAGTAGCACGGGGCAGATGCAAAGCCAAAGTACGGCACGACGACGCTCTGCAACGAAATTCAAAAATGTCACGAAGCACAGCACCACAAAGATGGCTGCCAGTGCGCCTTCGCGAACGTAGCCAATGGATTTCAATCCCGGAGCCGCAAGTGTTGCACATTCATAAATCGATGCGGCAAACACAAACAAATAGAAGATGCCGAGAATTGCCGCCGTTGTCATACCGGCGATTGCCCAGCCGGAAAATCGAACAGGCACAGCAGGTCCGTGGAGAGGTGCGTTCGTCGAAGTCGATGGAGGTTGAAAGGGATTGGTGTTCATGACTGTATGAGGCTCAGCATTGCCGAAGTGATTCGGATGTTTACCGTTCTTGTCCCGTTCTATCGCACGCAGGATTCTGCCATTCAGTCAGACCTGGCACAAGTTCGAGTCGACTGACGCACAATCCCCGACGGACTGAATGCAGACGCCGGCTGAATGGGATGAGCCGTTAGCTGGCGAATTGGGGCGATAACAGCCTGTTGAACAACGGCACGGGCTCGAGCAGGAAACCTTGAAACCGACGGTTCCTGTTCGTCCTGCGTGCCTATCCCGGTTTTTCAACGGACAGCTGAACGCAGGACCGTCTGGATCACCGCCAGCCGTTCCGCGTTCGAATTCCGGCTGACCATTGTCGTGACGGTCAAACTAAGCGAAGATGGTTTGAAATCCGGGCAGAAACAAACTGCCATCAACGGCGGAGAACCTTTGCGAGAACACAGGCGGAATCCATGAGGAAGGCGGCACATCACCCATCACTGCTGACAGAATTGCGTCGTCGCCATTTCCTGAGTCGTGCTGGGGGCGGTGCAGCATCTCTGACGGGTATCGCTGCACTGTCGGACCTGCTGTCCGGGTCGGCTGTTGCAGCTGACTCTTCCCAGGCAGCGGCGTCTCAGTCCAATGATCCGTTGTCCGTGAAACAGCCTCATTATCCCGGAAAGGCCAGAGCGGTTATCCATCTGCTCATGGCGGGCGCCCCCAGTCAACTGGAACTGTTCGACAACAAACCACTGCTGACGGAGCTTTCCGGTAAGCCTTTGCCTCCTTCGGTCATTGGGGGGCAGCGTTACGCATTCATCCAGCCGGATGCGGCGGTTCTGGGACCCCAATTTGAATTTGGTCGACATGGCGAATGTGGAGCAGAAATTTCCTCCGCAATGCCGAACCTGGCTTCCATTGCGGACGACATTTGTCTGATCCGGTCGATGCACACAACGCAGTTCAATCACGCTCCAGCACAGATTTACATGAACACTGGGTTTTCCCAACCCGGGCGTCCAAGTCTGGGATCATGGCTGCTGTACGGTCTTGGATCGGAAACACGCGACCTGCCCGCGTTTGTCGTCATGAGCACCGGGGCGGGTATCAGCGGCGGAACGGCACTTTGGTCCAGCGGATTTCTGCCAACAGTTTACACAGGAATTCAGTTTCGCAGCCAGGGCGACCCTATCCTGGATGTCACAAGTCCTCCGGGTGTTTCCGATGGACTGCAGGACGACACTTATGATCTGATCAATCGGATGAACCGACGGCGTCTTGAAGCGTTGGCAGATCCCGAAATTGCTACACGGATCGCGTCGTTTGAAATGGCTGCGCGCCTTCAGGTTTCGGCTCCTGAATTGATGGACTTCAGCAACGAAACCAAAGAAACGCTCGATCTTTATGGCTGTGATCCTGCAAAGCCGAACTTTGCGCGAGCCTGCCTGCTGGCACGCCGTATGGTTCAGCGCGGTGTGCGCTGCGTGAGTATCATTCATAGTGGCTGGGACGCGCACAGCAACGTGAAAGGCAATGTGCAGAACAACTGCAATGCCACCGATCAGGCCTCAGCGGCTCTTGTGCGGGATCTGAAACAACTGGGAATGCTCGACGAAACACTGGTGGTCTGGGGCGGAGAATTCGGACGAACGCCGATGGTCGAATCCAACCCGGCTCTCGGTCGGGCACTTGGGAGGGACCATCATCCGCAGGCATTTACCGTCTGGCTGGCTGGCGGTGGCGTTCAACCGGGCATGACGCTGGGTGCGACCGATGAATTTGGATTCCACATCACTGAAAATCCCGTCGATGTGCACGATTTACAGGCAACCATTCTGCATTGTCTGGGTCTGGATCATGAGCGACTCACGTATCATCTGGCGGGCCGGGACTTTCGTTTGACGGACGTGCATGGTCGCGTGGTTCATGAAATTCTTTGAAAGTCGCGAAAACGCATGTGTGCAAAGGGTCGTAAGGGAAAACGAAGAACGTCGAGCAACGGACGCCGAAGCAGTGTCTCCGATGAATCCGGATCAGGTGGGCCATCTGGACGAGGCCCACAAAAAGTTCGCGTCGATCTGAAGAAAAACAAACAGGCCAAAGCCCGGCAGCAAAATCTCACCAGCGAACTGCTGAATGACGAAGAACTGGCCGAAGACGCGAGCACTGAGGAACGCGTCACTTCACGTAATCAGGTTTCTCGTCGACGAACCGTTGTTGGCGTTGAAGTCGAAGGTGATCAGATCATTCGATCCGTGGACGAAACCGACTGCCAGCGCGGTCGGGTGATCAGTTTTATCGGTCTGAACTGCATCGTGCAGAATGAGACCGGTGAGGAATACGAATGTACGATCCGCGGGGTTCTTCGATCACTCGCCCGAGACAGCCGTAATGTCGTGGTGACAGGAGACCGAGTGCTGTTTCGTCAGGAAGGCGACAGCTATCAGGGCGTGATTGAACGTGTCGAGCCGCGCCATGGCGTCCTGTCGCGGGGAAGTCAGGGACGCGAACACGTGATTGTCGCCAATATCGATCAGGTCCTGATCGTCGCGTCCGCCGCTGATCCGGATTTCAAACCACAACTGATCGATCGTTATCTGGTGGTGGCAGAACGCCACGGTGTTCGGCCACTGATCTGCATCAACAAAGTGGATCTGGTTGACCCGGATATTCTGCTGGATGCAGTCCGCATCTACGGCCGCATCGGGTATCCGGTGATCCTTTCCAGTTCAAAGGACAGACAGGGAGTAGACCAGCTTCGACGCTGTCTGAAAGGTCGCCAGACAGCAGTCAGCGGACAGAGTGGCGTTGGCAAATCATCGCTGCTGAATTGTGTGGATGGCGACCTGAACCTCCGCACGGCAGATGTCAGCGACTGGACCGGCAAAGGTACACATACCACGCGACGGGCTCGACTGATGACACTTTCATTCGGCGGCTGGGTTGCGGATACACCCGGAATCAGGCAATTCGAACTTTGGGATGTCTCGCTCGAAGAAGTCGATGGCTACTTCATTGAATTTCGTCCGTTTATCGCGAACTGTCGATTTCCTGACTGTAGTCACATCCACGAAAACGACTGTGCTGTGAAGACGGCAGTGGCCTCCCGAATGATCAGCGAAGCGCGATATCAAAGTTATCTTCGGCTGCGGGAAGAAGACATTTTTCTCTGGAAGAATCCCGCCCGAGGATCCGCGCAGGCCATGAAGTCCGATTGATGCAATTTCGTTTCACTCTGAACCGGCGGTTTCAACAAACCGAACGGCCACCCTTGACCTCAGCGAGTTTGAACGCATGAACAAATCCCGTCGCAGTCAGCCGGATTTTGAATGCCTGCACTGCGGCGAAATGCTGCCTGGGGGAAGTCACTTTTGTCGGCACTGTGGCGCCGATGCCAGTGTCGGATGGAATCACGACGATTCTGCTGAACCGGATTATGGCCAGGATGACTTTGAATATGACGACTACATTGCCAGAGAATTTCCAGAACATCTGGATCCGGATGCTCCGGCCATGGCAGGAAGAAAATTCGTTGCCTGGGTGATCCTGGCACTTGTGATCAGCATGATCATCGGCGCCATGCCGTTCTTCTTTTAAGATGGCCGCCTGTCTGGAAAATCACAGCCAGGGAAATCGTTTCGCCCAGTTTTAACTGCGGACAAGACGAAAGCATCCAGCAGACTGCTGCGTATGCATCTGCTCCTGAAACAACCACCGTTACTGCATCAGAGTATCGTATGAAATTCGAACTGATTAACACCCGCCAGGGCATTCACGACACCCAGTCACGAATCACGTCGGCCTCGCACTCGGTATTGCAGCAAAGTGGTGAAGGTTGGTCTGTCTCGATGCATCGAATGCACGGAGGTTTGTCCGATGGCGTCGATGTGATCACGCTGAACAACGGTCGAATGACATTGTGGATTCTGCCAACACGCGGCATGGGCGTCTGGCGCGGAGAAGTCGATGGAATCCCGCTGCAATGGAATTCTCCTGTCGAAATGCCTGTGCATCCATCATTCGTGGATCAGTCGAGACGAGGTGGTATAGGCTGGCTGGATGGTTTCAACGAATTGATTTGCCGCTGTGGTCTCGGATGGCATGGAGCCCCCGGCACCGACATTGTTAGAAACCCGGATGGTAGCGTCGTGTCCGAGCAATTCCTTCCGCTGCATGGTCGGATCGCTAATCTGGCCGCTCACCAGGTCACAGTTGAGATCTCTGAAGACGATCGTGGCCTCATTACCGTGACCGGGGTTGTTGATGAGACAAGTGTATTCGGCGGGCGACTGCGGCTGACATCTGTGCTGTCGACGGTAACAGGAAGCAACTCATTCGAAATTGCAGATACCGTGACCAACCTCGGCAGCACTCAGGCCGAAGTCGAAATGCTTTACCACTGCAACGTTGGGGAACCATTTCTTGCGGCAGGTTCCGTCTACCACGGTGCGGCAAGTGAAGTTGCTCCCCGAGACGCTCGAGCCGCGGAAGGCTTGAGCATGTGGAATATCTACGAAGGGCCAAGCCGCGGATTTGCGGAACAGGTCTACTTCTGTGCGGCGGCGGCAGATGTCAATGGCTGGGGGATCGGAGTGCTGACGGACGAAGACGCGCAGCATGCGTTCTGTGTGCGGTACGACACTGCAACGTTGCCCTATTTCGCTTTGTGGAAGAATACACAGGCGCTGGAAGATGGATACTGCACAGGTCTGGAGCCGGCCAGCAGTTTTCCGAATCTTCGCTCGGTGGAACGGGAGAATGGCCGTGTCATCCAACTGGCTCCGCATCATTCGGTCACGTTTCGATTGAGCTTTGAAGCCGCTGCCGATCGAAAACGAGTCCGACAGCTTGTCGACGAAGTCACGACACTGCAGGTAGCAACTCCTCGCACGGTTCATTCGGAGCCAAAAGCTGAATGGAGCCCCTGATAAGATTAACCGAGAGTCTCGGCGCGAGAATCCCTGATTCGCTATGCCGCAGATTGTCGGTCGACCAGTTTTCGATCGCTCTCGATTTCACCGGGCCAGTGAAAAGGTGAGATGCTGATCTGGTTCTTTAAACAGAAGTCGCGAATCACCCTGCATGCAGTAGCGATCGCCTGAACCGGCAGGCTATTCCAGAGAGGCAGCGCAAGAATCTCGTGCGAATGTCGATGAGCATTGGGAAACGACTCTGGTCGTTCGCCCCGTGGAAACTCAAATAGTGTCGCGGTGTCGATCCCGTTTTCCCATAGTTCAGCTCTCAATGTATCTCGATGCAGACCTGGCACGCGGATCGGATAATGGCTGAACGCCGCGTCAGGTACCGGTACACTGGAGTCCGGAAACAGAAGCGTTTCGTATGATCTGAAGAGCTGCCGCCGCTGAGAGATGATTCTGTCAGTGCCGCGAGCCAGGTTGCTGGCGAGTGTCAGATGAAGGGAGGTTGGACCATGAGACCAGTCACGAGACATCGGCGGGAGTTGATCGTCCGCTGAGTTCCCATCAGCGATGACGGGAGAACTTCCGCGGCGAAGGCGATCCTGGAGTGTCCGAATCAGGGCATAACATGCCGGCACGTGTGCAGCCGATCGAAGCAGCAGTTCTGCGTTCTGTCGAATGCTGCGTACAAGTCGCTTCGGGGCCAAATCGATACACCGTTGGGCTCTCATCCAGTCTGCCATTTGCTGATCGTGAGTTAACAGCAGTCCGCCCCAACCGGCATACAATGGCTTGCCAAGGCCAAAGCTGACGATGGCAACATCAGATTTGCGTAGTCTTTGCATATCATTCTGCGTGGGGACACTCATCGCCATGTCAAAGATTCGCATTCCGGCGTCGATCAGCGCCGTCGGCAAGTCGCTGTCTGAATAGCGAAGCCCGTACACCTCAGAAAGAATGACGGCGTCATGCCTTGTTGCAGAACGATCGGCGTTTCCCGACATCAGCAGGCCATTCTGCTCACTATCCATCAGCTTCAGCCGTCGACCGCTGCGACGAACCGCTTCGCGAACGACACCGCACGTGAATGCGGGCGTGTAGACTGTGCATTCATCTGAAGTGGCAAATTCAAGGCTGCGGCAGATTGCATAACGACCGGATGGTACCCAGATGGCGTGTGGAACCTTCAGCCGTGTTGCCCAGATCTCCTCTGCCGCTTCAATTTTTGCAGGAAACATGCCGAGCAGAAACTGGTATACAAGGTGCCCCATTCCAAATGAAGGACGGTGACGTGGAATCATGTTGTAGCCCTTCAATGGTGTGATTGGTGTGCTTAGTGGATCGCCCAGAATGCAGCAACGACCAGAACACAGGTCGACATCAGTATCGAGGCGACTGGGACACCGGATGGCTTACCGGCATACCGCAGCAGAGCGATCCGTAACAACAGAACTCCGCCTTCTCCGGCGCCCCAACCAATCGCAGCACCGACGGACCACGAAATGTGGCTGAACATCCAGATTGAATCGGCAAAAATGAGGATCCCAATCACGACTGCCACGACGTCAGGCCAGTTCAGCGACCAGGCATTGACCGTATACTTCATTCCCATGTTAATGCACGACAAATAGAGTCCCGGACAGAGAATCACCATGGCCTGCGCAACGGGCAGCATGTCCGCAGGCAGTAACGCTCGGGTCAGGGGAATGCAGAAAAGAATTCCGAGCAGACAGGCAGGCACAAAAACCAGAGAAACCAGATGCATCTCACGCCGAACGATCCTGCCGACGCTCCGGACATCGTTGATTTCAATGGCCCGTACCAGCGCCGCAAACGAAGACACGAACATGCTGGTTGAAAGAAATCCGGCAGTCGAAACGAGACGAAATGCGGTGCCAAAGACACTCACATCCAGATCCGTTGCAAATATGCTCAACAACAAAACGCCAATCCGCTGAAACAGGCTGGTCAGAAATAATGTCGTGCCGACCGGAAAAACTTCACGCAGAACGACTGATACAGAGCTCATTGATCGTCCACGATCGTCGGCGGCTTCTTCCGCTGTCCCATCACCAAACACAGGGCGGACACAGGAAAGCGTTGCTTCGAAACCCATCCGGCCGATGTTTGTCAACAGCCAGATCGTCAGCAACCACGGTATGCTCATCTGCATCCAGGCCGCCAGCGCCATGCCAGTCACCGCAAGCGTGCGTGAAACCAGCATGATCGCTGCTTCAACATCCAGGCGTTCACGCCCGCGCAGGTACCAGAGAAACGGATCAGTCGATGGCTGCGTGGACGCAATGGCGAAACACAGCAATGCGATGGGAAGGGTCAGGTTGTTTAACGGCAGCAACGTCAGAACTGCTGCCGAAACGATCGTGTAGAATACCTTACACCAGGCTGAAAGCCGAAGGATTCTCACTGGTCGCGCTGTAAAAGAGAACTCGCGTGTGGCCCAGAGACGCGAACCGTAGTCCGAGGCCATTTCGCTGACACCAATCAGAGCCGTCGCCGTCAGCATCATCGCGTACGCGGCTGTCGTCAGCGTTTCGTGCAGCAGATACAGCAAGCCAAGCTGCAGCACAATATTGACAACATTCCCTCCGGCGCTGCTGAGAACATTTCTGCGAAATTGTCGGACAGGTTTCGCCACTTCGCTCGTTGATTGAGCACCTGGCAGTGATGGACTTCCGGCAACTGTGCTCATTACGAGCCTCCCGGAAGAGGTGCTGAATAACCATCATTCATTCGAACAGGGTAGTCAACGTCATCCCTCGATTCAAAGAACTCTCCCGGCCGTACAAAAACGAAACCGATACATGTCCAGTACAGACAGCAAAGAGGGTGATGGTTGAACAGATATTGAGTATTCCCCAGCTCTCGGCCAAACAGGAAAACGGCTAACGCAACTCCCATCGCGGCTCTGCTTGCGGCTTGCGTTCGACTAAACCGATAAATCCGCCAGCAGATGAGCAGGTAAACAATCACTCCGGAAATCCCAAACATCCCAATCATCGAAAGTATCCAGGTGTGGGGATCCGTTGAAGGATGCCCCAGTCCGGCATAATACATATTCGGAAAATGAGAGACACCCATTCCGAACAGGCATTCCGCCCAGCCCAGATTGTCAATGGCACACTGCCACAACTCACCACGGGCACCGAGACTGTTAAGGTTCTTGAGTCGCATTACGGTCATGATTCCGTCGACATCAAAATTGACCAGCAGTACCATCGGCAGGGCAAGAAACATCGCCAGCATGGTCTTTGACGGGGAACGCGTCCACGTCATGGCAGCTGCAGCGGCCAGGTAATATACAAACATGGTTCTGGCTGCTCCGAGTGCAGCAGCAGTGATGCCTGTTACAAAGAATCCGGCAACGAAAAGCATTGAGAGTTCTCTGGCTCTTCGAGCTCCCAACAGCATCAGCATGTAAAATGCCGGTACACTTGCCAGGGCGTTGGGTGAAAGGAACGGGCCAGTCAATCTGGCAACGCCCCGCACACCGGGGTTCGATGCCTGGTCCTGCTTGATGATTTCTGCCATGCCCTGAGGAGAGGCGGCAAACGCAGGGCCAAAGCGAAACTGCATGATCGCGATGAAGAAGATATGTATCAGAATGCAAACCGCAACAACTTTAATTCGTGTACTTCCGAATGCATCCATATACATCTGTCTGGTGGCGAGCCATGCCGTGAAAATCATGCTGGCCATCAGGATGCAGACAATATAGTACGGCCGACTTTCGAACTGCGTCCGGATACCCATTGTGTGATTCACCGTTGAGGTGACTAGTCCGTACCCGACCAGCAAGATCCCCATCAGCACAAGGTGCCGGTAGTGTCTCAGGCCGCGTGTCAATGGAATCTCTGATCCACTGATTGCGGCAGACAGCATCAATAGTCCCGACATGGCAGCGACAGCTGCGTAGTCAAACGGAACAATCTGTCCACGCGCATCCTGAACGGAGAACCCAATGAGCAACAAATAGGGTCGCCATGCTGGCAGAAGCAATGATGCTGCTGCCAGAAAGATGGCTCCGTCCATCACCGAAAACAATCGCAGATGCGCGACCGCATAATAGGCGCTGCACAGAAGGATGCCCTTGACTGCTTCTGTCAGGCGAGCAGACTGAATTGCTGCGTGGGCGATCGGATCAAAGGATACCGGACTCGGGATAGCTGCCGTCTGCATTGAGATCACCAGTTAAGCCGCTGAGCGATGAGATTCACGGGCGGTTGTCAGTTCGATACCTGTCTGGACAGGGGCGTTACTGCGTTCAATCGCCGGAGACAGACCCTCCCAGGATTCCGGGCATCCATTTGGAAGCAATCGATCCAGCAATTCGAGATCTCTGTAGATCATGTCGGTCGTGTCGCTGCTGAAAACGTCTTCGAACACGATCTCCGGCCGTCCTCTGTCCACTGACAACGCGTCGATGATTCGCTCGCGGAGTTTCGTATGGTGATAAGTCCATTCCATCAACTGACGGGTCAGGGGGAATGATCGAGCCATCTGTGAAGCTCGCATCAGCACGCGAGTGAAGCCAGCAAAGCGGAAATCAGATGACGCATTCACTTTCTCGCAGTGACCTTCGGGTACAAACGCGCTATCGATTCCGGCAAAACGATAGAGTGCCGATACAGTACCCAAACTATCTGCAGCAATGTCTTCAAAGAAGAACACACCAATCTGCGATACATCAAAATGGTCAAAGAAGGGCTGTAATTGTCGGCCATACTGACTGCGACGAAGGTACTTGTCGTCCTTCGCGGCGAACTCCTTCATTGCCTCCGGAGTGACATAAGTCACTCCGCCCAGAAGGTTCTGCGCGTCGTGAAAGAGATGTGAAATCGTTCTCGTGAACGGGTTTCTCAGCATCACGAGAATTCGGCTCTGCGGGCAGGCAGAGGCGATTCGCTGTGCGGCCTGCGGACTGTCCATATACAACGGGGAAATTTCACCACACTTTTGTGTCGCAGCGTCATATCGAAAACACGATCGATACCACTCTGTTCCGCGATCGAAGTTTGTGTTGAAGAAGTTCAGTTCTTTCGGCTGACTCATGCACATTTCAGAATGCTGGTTGAGCATGGACCATGCCCACGTCGTCGCACTCTTCTCTGCCCCGATGCCTATAATGTCAGGCTGCCACGCCATTACGTCTATCCCTGGCCATTCTGCCGCAAGAATTGCAAACTCGATGTCTTACCTTGTATTACCTGTCATTTGGCTATCTGAAACAACACGTCGGAGACGTCGTCAGGAAGCCTGACCGTGCATGTCGCCACACCAAACAATGGATCAGGAATCCAAACGCTCTTCCCTGAAATGGCTGACCGCTGGAGGTCCACTAACCGGCAATTCTCAGTTCAGAGGTGACAGGCTCAGCCATTGCAACACATTCAAAAAACGCATGATTCAGGGAAACATGTGCACTGACGCCGCGCCATTTCATTCCTGTTTCCTGCAGAAACTCCGTGATAGCACGTGGCTCATGATCGAAGGCCGCAAGGTCATCGAAGAAAAGGTAAGTGCCCGGCCTGATATAGTCTTTCAGCTGCTGAAGAACAAAAATCGTGGATGAATACAGATCAGCATCAATATTGATGATCAGCACGTCGTGTTCCGGCATTTTGAAACCCGGCAGTACCTGATCAAACCAACCCTTGTGAAACTTCACACGGGGGTCATCAATCGCAGGTATCTTTCCACCAACATCGAATTCGCCTTTAAACCACAGGCCTCCTGCTTCTGGAAGCCCTTCGAAACTGTCAAAACCGTGCAGTTGCGATTCCGGATTCAGCAGATGATCCGACCAGAATCGCATGCTGTTCCCTTCGAACACGCCAAACTCCAGATAGACAGCCTTTTCATTCTTGAGTTTCTCAGACACGAACCGAAAGACGTCGTCGCGATTTCGTGAGCGAAAGCTGAATTCAAAACCGTGATTCTTCGCCCATTTCCCAAGCTGCAGATACATGGTCATGGAGACCAGATTTCTGATGACAGCAGCCGGGAGAACGCGACCGAAGACAGTCAGCAGACGTTTGAGCGGATCGATGAGCGTCAGCCAAACCTTCCGCTGTGGCGCTCGAGTGTATTGTTTTTTCATCGCATTCATTTCGTTCAGAATATCTGAATTCCGTATGAGACAACTGGAAGATTGGTCCACTTCAGGCAGCGCGACGAATTGTGAGACCCGGAGTCTGAGGATTCTTCTGCCATGGACGCAGCAGCGAGTTTGATTCGCAATAGTTTCGGAGTGATTCGATCGACATCGAGTTGGCCGGGCAGCTGATATAGGGATCCGTTACATTCGCGTTGATGATATCTGCGTAGTCATAAGCAATGTCTTCATAGACACTGCGGAAGGCAGGCATCACGGCAAACATCTCTTCCAGCTCAACAGTGCGACGAGTCTCCTCATCACTCATCAGCTCTTCATACAGCTTTTCTCCTGGCTTGGAGCCGATTTCTGTGATCGCCATGCTGAGCGGATTGTAGCCATGCTGATCGGCCAGCTCATCGATCATGACTCGGGCCAGATCGACAATTTGAATTACCGGCATTTTTGTGACGAAGACTTCGCCCCCTCTGGCCTTCTCAGCAGCTGACAGAACCAGACGACAACTCTCTTCGAGCGTCATGATGAATCGTGTCATTCTCCGGTCGGTCAGCGTGACCGGCCCACCCTGTTCAATCTGTCGTGCAAAGATGGGGATGACTGAGCCACGTGACCCCAGCACGTTGCCGAAGCGTGTCGAACTGAAAATCGTTCGACGGCTCATCTTCAGACTGTTGGCCGCTGTGATCAGCCGTTCGCCCATCAGCTTCGATGTGCCCATCACGTTGGTTGGGTTTACGGCCTTGTCGGAGCTCGTAAAGATGACTCGTTCGACATTGCACGCCAGAGCGGCCTGGATAACGTTGCGAACGCCCATGATGTTGGTCTGCACAGCGTCAAAGGGAGCTCGCTCGCAAAGAATCACGTGCTTCAGCGCGGCAGTGTGCAGCACGATGTCCACGCCTTCGCACATCATGGTTAGTTTGTCAGCATCGCGTATATCTCCGACCTGGCAATGACTGGTGATTCTCGGCGATGGGTTCTGTTTTGCGTGCTGAATCAGCTCCTGCTCAAGAAAGAAGATTTCTGATTCATTGCTGTCAATTACTCGCAGCTCTTTGGGCCCGTGTTCCAGCAGTTGCCGCACAATTTCTCGCCCCACAGTTCCGCAACCGCCGGTGACCAGAATGGTTTTATTGGTGAAGAATGACATAGAGAGTCCAGATCAGAGAGTGGCTGTTGAGCGAGGAGGTCAGCTGAACAAGGAAGAGAATGTCGAAGTGATTCAGGGCAAAGACGAAATGATGCGTCGGAAAGGAAAAGCCATCAGGCAGCGCGATGGCGGTACAGGTTCTGGTCTACCATGGCCTGCATGGCGTCTGTCTTCAGCGTGTCGTCGAAATGGTGATTAATCCTGCCGATGACTGCCATGGGACTTGCCAGCAGTTCGTTGTAGCTGACGTTGATCAGTTTGAAATGAGACTGGGAGGGCAACCAGGCGTAAAACTGATTCAATTCTCGTTCGAACATGGCCTTCATGACGTCATCCGGGATGTCCGTTTCGATTCCGTTGCGTTCCAGCATCTTCTTTTGCGACTGCAGAATCTCGTCCGTATGTCGCCTCATAAATACCACGCGATACTCGCGATCGGCGGGCAGATGCTTTAGCAAGCTGTAGACCATTTTGACGGACGATCCGGGAGCACCTTCAATCCATTGCCCGTAGCTTTCGATGCTCTTCACGTCCTCAAATTCGTAGTAGCCGTTGGGGTTATCCTCGTCTGCTATCCGCTCTTTATCGGTCAGGGCCGGGATGCCGCCTGCCTCCAGCATGCGCATCATCATGGAGGTGCCCGACCTGGGAAGACCGGACACAATGGTGATGTACGACCGCTGCAGGCCTGAATTTACGGGAAGCGTTTCCAGTGGGTCTGCTTCCACATCATCTTCATCAGCCGGCATGGCATCTCTGGCTGCATTCAGCAGGTTGATAAGCTGACCTTCGGTCAGTGCACCCGTTTTGCGGTCGATGGCTTTTCCATCGGCAAAGCTCACAAAGGTTGGCACGCCGCTGATGTTGTATTCGCCGGCGAGACCGGGGCAGCGATCGATGTTGACCGAATAAACATCGGCCCAGTCAATGACCTTGTTGCTGAGCTTATCGACGACCGGCTGCATCATTTTGCATGGCGGACACCACGAAGCCCAGAAATCCACCAATACCGGGCGGTCGTTGTTCAGCACCAGATCGTCGAAATCAGAATCGCGAAGTTCCATGGTGTGCTCCCGGGGTTTCGTGTGTGGGGGTTGTTGTCAAACGTCGGGGGCCGGTCTATACCAACGACTCCCGCAGCTGTTTTCGATTCGCCGTTATGCGGCCGGTTTCCAGGTTTCCAATACGGCTAGTTTGCCGTGTTCTCCCGACCATTTGGTTCTGGGGAACAGCGTGTCGCGTTGTTTGAGGATTCGGTCTCGGTTTTCAGCCTGCATCAGCACTTTGAACAGGTGTCGTACCTCTTCAGCAAATGACGATTCGGACTGAAAGCCAAAGTTGTCCGACAGCTTTTCGTGAATCACTTCATACGGATGTTCTTCGGCTTCGACGCGGGGATTTTCGATTCGCTGAACTTCCACATCCAGACCGAACTCCTGCCCGAGCGACGCCACCATCTTTGCGATCTGCATCACGCTGAAAACGTCCGTCACCTGGTTGACGACATCGTATTGACCGGGTTCCGGCGGCGCGGCAATCAGCCGGGTGATACACTGCATCGCGTCTCGCAACGTGATGTAGCCTCGCTGTTGATTGCCACTTCCATAAATCGTCAGAGGCATACCAATGACAGCCTGAGCCACAAAACGATTCACAACCGTGCCCCACCATTCGTCGATGTCGAAGCGTGTGTTTAATGCCGGGCTGACGGCAAGTTCATCGGAATAGTTTCCATAGATTACGCCCTGCATCACGTCATAGCTTCGGAGCCACCAGTATTTGCAGGCTTCATAAACGCTGAACGTGCCCTGCACCTTGCTGACGTGATAAAAGCTCACGGGATCGCGTGGTGTCAGTTCACCGCCAAGACTCCATTCCTGTCCCTGATACTGAAGCACAGCGTCACCGGGAAACAGCCCTTCAAACAAAGGACGACCGGTCAGCGGGCTGC
The DNA here is from genome assembly GCA_041398825.1 of Planctomycetaceae bacterium. Lineage (NCBI taxonomy): Bacteria > Pseudomonadati > Planctomycetota > Planctomycetia > Planctomycetales > Planctomycetaceae > Planctomycetaceae bacterium. Next base: position 89,285 of record JAWKTX010000012.1, read on the forward strand.
CGTATTCACCCATCGTGCCAAGCTTGATGATGGATGCATCGGGTGCGTGATCCCGGACGCCGAACAACAGGCCCAGTGTACCAACGACATTGTTCTGAATCGTGTTCACGGCCTTGTCAACGTCGGCCATGCTGTATGGTGCGCTGGGGATTTCAGCGAACTGGACGATCGATTCGGGCTGCACTTCTTTGATGTAGGCAAACAGAGCGTCACGATCCATCAGGTCGATTTCGCGGAAGTCGATCTCCACTCCCAGCTCGGCCTTTGCGGCAGCAATGCGATCCTCCATCGACTGAATTGGAGTTACTGAGTGCGCGCCGCGTTCTTCAACCAGCTTGCGACGCAGCATGTTGTCGATGCCGTAGACTTTGCATCCGAGCTTTGCCAGCCTCAGCGCAAGCGGCCAGCCCAGATAACCATCCATTCCAAGGATCATCACCCGCATGCCGTCCAGCAGGTAGCCGTTATCGGTCTGCTTCCATTCACTGCATGTTCCATACGTGATGGACATGGGATCGAAGTAACCAATTTCCGGTCGCCGCTTGCATTCGACAACCAGCTGCCCCTGCGCGGCCTTGCGGAACGCAGCCTGACCACAGGCACGGAAGTCGACGTGGCCCTTAAATTCAACGGCTGGACAGCTCCAGCAGGTGTGATTCGCGTTGTGGCAGGAATTTTCAGTCATTTCAGGAAGTCCATTTCCGTGTCTAAATCGCAATTCTCACGACATGTCTGCAGGGCACACTCAATTGAATCGCAAGCGATTCGTCCGCGGCCCCCATCACGACCGTATTTGCCGAACACCGATCTTCTAGGCCGCTTTTCTCATTTGCTGTTGAACTGGCAGAATGACATCCAGCACGTTTTCAACTTTCATGTCTGACGGAATCTGACCGAGACTGGTGCCTCGGACAAAGAACGATGATTCCACATATGTGTGTTTGCCGTTAATTGCAGTAGGTTCAATCAGATCGGACAGATTCATACGACCAGATAGTGCTACATCTCCCGCTGGCATCACGACCAGATCCGGAGCGCGGTGAGCGAACGGCCCGCTGTAAACGTCTTTGCCGCGATGAACTTCACTGGCGATTTTCTGACCGTCAACTTCGACGTTTAAAAAGAACTGAGTCAATTGCTGCATCAACGACTCGGCCTCTTCCGCCGTTACGCCACCCTTGGGATAGCGACCTTCCCGATGCAGGTAGATACGTCCGGGATCCATCGCAAACGCTTTGGTTTCCGGCAGCATGTCGATATACGATGGACGATCCGATGGCTTCAGCGTCAGGTAGCCGGATTCCGCCAGAAGACAGTTCACATTGATGCTGCACCCCTGGCGAGCAAATCCATGATCAGACACGGCAGCCAGTGTGACATCATCGCTCAGGCGATCCACAATCAGGCCAATCTGCCGATCTACTTCGTGATAGAAATCCAGAAACATCTGATGGAACGGTGATGAGCTGTCTTCGTAGTCTTCCCACAGGTAGTGATTGAGGCGATCGGTACCAGTGAACACAAACATGATGTTCTGCCAGTCGTCGCGATCCCAGTGATGATGCAGGGCGGTGCAGCGAGCATCCATGACTCGACGCAGTTCCTCGACGAAGACCTGCTTGCCTTTCGCGACCAGAGACATGTCGGCATCAACCGCATAATCGATGCTCTGCAACCAGTCGAGTTGTTCGGGCGGATGAACGGCTCGCTTCAGATCAAGAGCTACAAAGCCACTGACCAGCATGCCGTTCATTGCCTGGGCCGGATACGTTTGCGGGACATTCATGATCAGGGAAGGACCTGCCCCCTCGCGAGCCCAGAACGGTTTGGCGCGGAATGTTCGCGATGACGTAAATCCCAGGGTGTAGCTGCCATCCATCAGGTCGGTAAAGCCATAGACATTGTGACCGCCCGAATTTTCCCCTGTGACGATCGACGCCCACGCTGCAGATGAAACTTCCGGCAGCGCGGACTTCATCGGGACCAGTGTCCCTGAATCCAGCAGAGGCTTGCTGTTGGGCATCACACCACTGTCAGCAAATTCCCGCCACATCCATCGCGGCAGTCCATCGATTCCAAGCAGAAAAAGATTCATAGCGAATGGTTTTCGATATCCAGTGGTCAGGATCTGATGATTAGTATCCAGAGGAGAACAGGAGAGGTTAGCCACACAAGCTTCGAAATCACCACAGCCTCAGCAGCACCGCAACAATAGCAGCGCCACAGTCAACAGCCCACAAAGGGCCTGATCACAGATAGCCCAACTGTCGCAGGCGTTCGGCGACGGCTTCGGCATCTTCTTCGTCCATGTACGAATCGGATTCACAATCTGCGGCCAGCACGCAGTGGGTACAGGGAACAGAGCGATTGGTGAGTTCCTGCATGACGAGCAGGGCCGTCGCGTCGGACTCCTGAGAAACCACAACGATACGAGCATCCTGACTGCTCAGCAGTGCGCAAATGGCATCGGCGTACTCATCCTCCCAGGCGACCGTCCCGCCAGTGGTTCCCGCCGTCAGGCAGTCGTTCTGAACCGTCAGATGTCGAGTATTCGATGTTGTGTTCAGCGGCTGCGGCGAGAGATTCAGGACGAGATCGCCGGCAAGAAGAACCCCGCTGATTGCGTCGGCAGTTGATGTACATTGCGTTGTCATGTCAGCAACCATCCATGATTGAAGTCGTGCAATGAATCATGTGCATCCTGCACATGTGCGACGGGACGAATGGATTCACCAGCCGATTCCGCCGAATTCTGGTCGCGAACTTTAGCGATGTCGCCGAAATCGCACAACACGGATTTCAACCGGCAAAAAACGCCATCTTTGGCGAACCTTCATATGGCCGTCTGTTCACAATTTGCAAATTCAGCTTAGAATCCCGGCAGGAAGGATTCCCGTTCTGAAACTCGCAACAGCGTGACAGGTTCAAATGCCATGGATGGCACTCCAACACTGCCCCATCAATTGCCAAACACCCATTCCGGGGACGCTTCCGTTCGGAATCTGTTTGCCGACAGGCCGTCTCTGCTTTCCCCCCCGCAGAATCTTTTCGCAGACACGCCGTTTACCGATACGCTTTCCGACGCAGCTATTGCCCCCACAAAGAGGCACTTCCTGCTGCTGGGCATTTGCGGAGCGGGAATGAAAGCGTTGTGCGAGATGCTGCTGGATCAGGGCCACAAAGTCACGGGCGCTGATTCGCAGTTGACGGCGGAATCGGAAGCCCAGGCTGAACGCTGGGCCTGGCTTGCATCGGGGCGATCACCGGATTCGATTTTCATTACTGACTGGAGTTCGGTTTCACAGGACGGTCGATGTGCTTCGAACACCGATGCCGTGATTGTTTCGAATGCGATTCCGGATCATGCAGATTGCGTTACGGCGGCTCAGAAAGCAGGGCAGCCGGTATTCCGATTGACCCACGCTCTGAACCTGATGCTGAAAAATTGCCGGCAACTGTGCATTGCGGGTACGCATGGTAAAACCACGACAACAGCGATGCTCTGGAAGATCCTTGCGGGTGAGTTTGCCCGTGCGGCATTCATTGGTGGCCCGATGCTAGAAGCGCATCGAAGCGGGTTTTTCCAACCAGGCAGGGATTCGCAAAATCCGGGTGCCACGGGCCTGAAACGGTTCGACGCCGGCTCATCCGGCGGAAAACCATGGGCGGTAGTGGAAAGTTGTGAATACCGAAACGCGTTTTCTTCGCTTTCGCCTGATGCGATCGTCCTGACGGGCGTCGAGCGGGATCATTTTGACTGTTTTCCGGATCAGGCAACAGAAGATGCAGTCTTCCGAAGTTTCGTGAGCAAACTCAAATCGCCCACAAAGACTTCCGGGGACAAATTCGTCGTTACCGACAGTGGTGACAGGCGAGCGATGGCTGCACTGAAAGGGCTGGGCGAAGATATTTGCGTAATTACCCATAGTTCATGCGGGGTAGATTCAGCCGACTGGCGGGCGGAAAACATTCGTAGCGTTGACGGGCTCACCCAGTTTGAAGTTGTGAGAAGTGGACAGATTGAGGGACGTATTCAGATCGCTTTGCCTGGACTTCACAATGTTCGAAATGCGATGGCGGCCATTGCAACGGCTTCCCGGATTGGGGTGCCATTCGAGCAGATCACGCAGGCACTGGAAGGTTTTCGGGGCGTCCGGCGTCGATTTGAATATCGGGGAGAATGGCGGCAAATGCGTCTGATTGACGACTACGCCCATCATCCGACCGCGATTCGGGCCACACTTCAGACCGCAAGGGCGATGTTTACAGGGCGTCGGCTGATTGCTGTTTTCGAACCACATCAGATTAGCCGACTGGAGCAAATGTTCGAGGAATTCCGGGATTCGCTGACACTCGCTGATGAATGCCTCATTCTTCCGGTTCTTGCCGCTCGTGAGAATTCGACGCGAGCTTTGTGCTGTCGAACCTCCGGGCGACTGGTTCGCAGTATCAATCTTGCGGGTGGGCGGGCATTCCTGCTTGCGGATCTTGACCAGGTGATCGGAAGAATAGACCATGCCGGTCGACCCGGAGATGTGGTCATCACTATGGGAGCTGGCAGGACAAATCAGATTCATGACGAATTCAATCGACGACTTCAAAGAGATTCTGTTGCGTGACGAACCAATGAGCCGCCACACGTGGCTCAAGGTTGGTGGAAACGCTGAGCACTTTTTCCGCCCCCGAACGAGGGACGAACTGCTCGCCGTTGCTCGGTTCTGCAGCCAGCAGGGATGGCCAGTCTATCTTCTTGGAGGTGGTTCCAATGTGCTCGTGCGCGATCAGGGGATTCCGGGCGCGGTAATCCAGATCATGGAGCCCCTGCTGGGGAGCGTCACAGTTGACGGTGCGACTGTGACTGCTGGTGGTGGTGCGTTGTTGTCTCACGTAATCAGCGAAGCCGTCCGGTCAGGTCTTGGCGGGCTGGAACACCTTGTCGGAATTCCGGGCACCATTGGCGGCGCTGTCGCAGGAAATTCCGGAGGCCGCAGCGGAGATGTAGGGCAAATGGTCCGCAGTGTGACCGTGCTGAACAACGCGGGCGAAGTCGTGGAACTGAATGGAGATGAGCTTTCGTTTTCGTATCGCCGCAGCAGTGTGCAGGATCTGCTTGTACTGGAGGTGGCTCTTGAACTCGTTCGCGACGATTCAGACGAGTTGACACGCCGCATGCGAAAGAACTGGATCCTGAAAAGATCCACACAACCATTGGCAGATCAGTCGGCTGGTTGCATCTTTCGAAATCCGCGTGGGCTGAGCGCAGGGGCTTTGATCGAACAAAGCGGTCTGAAAGGTATGACAGTCGGCAATGCACGCATCAGTGATCGTCACGCGAACTTTATTGTGACCGAAAGCGGTGCAACCAGTCGCGATGTTGAGCAATTGATTGAGCGTATACGCAAATCAGTGGCCGAAAAATTTGCGGTTGATCTGGAGACAGAGATTAAAATCTGGCCTCCGATGCCCGTTTCCGACGTCGGTTGACCACGTACGAACACATGTTGGCGGATAGCGAGCAACTTTCCATTGTGGTGCTTGCCGGCGGTTCCTCTTCTGAGCGAGAGGTGAGTCTGCAAAGTGGGAAGAACGTGGCCGCTGCACTTCAGGAAGCATCACATGTCGTTGACGTGCTCGATCCTGCCGAATTCACAATTGATGACGAAGATAACGTCAATACTTTTCTGACGGCGCTTCGCCGCTACGACGTGATTCTCCCGATGCTGCACGGTACAGGGGGCGAAGACGGAACCCTCCAGCGATGGCTTAATCGGTCTGGTGTTCCATGGATCGGAAGTTCGCCCGAAGCTTCCGCCCTGACCTTCGATAAAGTCGCCACTCGCAGACGACTGATGGAGAACGGATTGCCGGTGCCTGCCGGGGTCACTCTGACAAAGCAAGCACGCGTCGACGTCGTTGATGCACTAAGAGCAGGGAGGCAGCATCTGATGTTCCCTGTGGTTGTGAAACCGGCATCACAGGGTTCCAGCGTTGGAATATCGATAGTTCAGGCCATTGACCATTTTGTACCCGCGTTGCGACTGGCATGGCAGTATGGCGATCATGCCCTGGTGGAATCCTTCATCCCAGGCCGCGAAATCACAGTGCCCTGGATCAATGGGCAGCTGCTTCCGGCCGTTGAAATCATTCCGTCACAAGACTGGTACAACTACCACGCCAAATACACAGACGACGCGACAAAATATCTGGTGGACCCGCCCGACTTGTCGCCGGAAGTGTTGGAGGTTGCTCGACGAGCCTGTGAAGTGTGTGATGTGGCCGGAATCTGCCGCGTTGATCTGAGGGTCACAGAAGAAGGCCAGCCATTTATTCTGGAGATCAATACCATCCCCGGAATGACGTCTCACAGTCTTGTTCCCATGTCCGCGGCCGCCGCCGGAATGTCGCTCGGTCAGCTTTGCGAGCATGTCTGTCGAAATCCCAATCACGGGCTCAGGTCCGGGCTATGAATGGCCTGCCTTCTGCCTGCCGCAAATGAACCACTGGGATTAATGAACTAACGGGATCAGCGGTTTTTCACACGGACGCGCGGATCCCTTTTTGAATGTCATCGTATTGGAATTCAAGGCCTTTCAGCCGCGATCGAAAGATGCTGGTAATCTGTTTATTTCCAGACGACGGACGGTGCCGTTCCTGCTGAAGAGTCTCACCTTCCCGGCTCTGATCGGCTTTAGCAGATGCGAACACCGGAGCCGGAGCATCACATGCTCTTGCAAGGGTGGAGTAGTACTGTCGGCGAGTCAACGTCGGTTGATTAGCAATGTTGATGGTCGGTAGATCATGCGTGTTGGCTGTGGCAGCACTGCTGATTTCTGAGGGCTGGCACAGCAGATCGTTCACTGCCACAGGTTGTGTCAGAAAATATTCCACTGCGCTTGTGGCATCGTCGACGTGGATAAGGTTCAGCCAGTCATCGGGAGCCGCGGCAATGGGAGTTCCCTCTCGCAAATCCTGAACCCGCCGCAGCAGTCGGCCCGGCCCGAATATTCCTGCCATCCGCAGGATAACGCCGAGAGTTTGAGGGAGATGATGCGACAAAGTCGTGGAAAGCAACTGTTCGCCCTTCAGGCAGACCTGGCCACTTTCGGTTGTTGGAATGGCGGCGGTCGATTCATCCACCGCACTACCACCGGCGTCACCATAAACTCCGGTACTGGAGACGTAGACGAACCGGCGTGGCGGCGGATTGCGAGAAAGCGATTGCACCAACTGCCGAAGACCGTCAAGCCACACAGATTCGCGTGAATTGCCCGCTTGGCGATCAAATCCGACCGCCCAAAGCACAGCGTCGACTGGCGGCAGTACTGGCAAACCGTGTCGTTTTTCCAGGTGACCGACAATGGGCTGCAGGCCTGCCTGGCGAAATTGATCCGCCTTTTCAGTGCTGCGAGTAAGAGTGTAAACGGTTATTCCACGTGCCAGCAGCCGATCTGCCACGCGTCTGCCAAGATATCCGCATCCGGCGACCAGCGCGGAGCCGCCCGACTGTAAAATTGGTTCCATGCGAGTTATCCTTGGCGGCACTGTTTTGTGGCAGTGATTTCGAATCTTGTAATTTTCTGATTGTTCGGAGTGCACTATCTTATGAATTCATCCGTTTCTCGACGAACGTTTCTGGCAGCGGCAGCCGCCCTCAGCACTTCAGGCTTTGTGTCTGCGGCAGCGCGTGCATTCGAGCCTAAGTTTCAGATTTCACTGGCTCAGTGGTCACTGCACCGCGCCTTGAAGGGCGGGAAGCTGGACAATCTGGATTTTGCCGCCACAACCAGGAACGAATTTGGCATTGAAGCCGTTGAGTATGTGAACCAGTTCTTCAAGGACAAAGCCAACGATGCCGCCTATCTTGCAGAAATGAACAAGCGAGCTGGTGACGCTGGCGTGAAGCAACTGCTGATCATGATTGATGGGGAAGGTCAACTGGGCGCTGCCAGCCTGACGGAACGAATGAAATCCGTCGAGAACCACTATAAGTGGGTTGAGGCAGCAAAGACACTTGGATGCCACGCGATACGCGTGAATGCTGGCAGCAGTGGCAGTTATGAAGACCAGCAACATAGGGCGGCTGATGGACTGAGAGCCCTGACAGAATTTGGAGCAAAACACGACATCAGTGTGATCGTCGAAAACCACGGTGGACTTTCATCGAATGGTGCCTGGCTGGCCGGGGTCATCAAGAAGGTCGATCATAAGGGCTGCGGCACTCTGCCGGACTTTGGCAACTTCCGAGTCAGCAAAGATGAGATGTACGACCGTTACAAGGGTGTGACGGAGTTGATGCCGTTCGCAAAAGCCGTCAGTGCAAAGTCTCATGATTTCGACGATGCCGGCAACGAAATCCACACGGATTATCGAAAGATGATGAAGATCGTACTCGACGCAGGTTACAACGGTTGGGTGGGCATCGAATACGAAGGCGGCAAACTGGACGAATACGCGGGCATCAAAGCCACAAAATCGTTGCTGGAAAAAGTTCGTGGAGAACTTGCCTAGCCACTTTTCCGCACCGGGACAGGCAATTGTTGGTCCATCCTCTTGCTGTACTGAAGCTTTGCCCAAAGCATGCAGGAGCGGTTGTGGTGGGCCAATGAATTGCCGGATGACTTTTTTGAATACATCTGCTGTCAATACTTGCTGAGGAATCCAACCCATGGCCGCTGCCAGTTCTTCTGACGGGGCAACGTCAGGACAAAAGTCATTAGCCGTCACCCGTCCTGGCGTGGTGCCGCGATTATCGATCATGATGTTCCTGCAGTTTTTTGTCTGGGGAGCCTGGTATGTGGCGATGTGGGGATTCCTGGATGAAAATGGCATGACAGCCGCTGGAGAAGGTGGATCATTTGATGCGGCGGCCTACACCGTCGCTCCAATTGCAGCGATTCTTGCTCCGCTCACTCTGGGGTTAATCGCTGACCGCCTGATGAACACCGAAAAGGTGCTGGCAATCCTGAACCTGGTTGGTGCAGTCCTGTTGTGGATTGCACCCTCGCTGGCGAAGGCCGGGGCTCCGGAGACCCTGGGGCAACAATTCACGCATCCGATGATTTTGTGCCTGCTGTGTTACATGATCTGCTATATGCCCACGCTGGGCCTGACCGCCAGTCTTTCGTTCAAGCATCTTGCAAACGGCGAAAAGGAATTTCCGGTTGTTCGCGTGCTGGGAACAATCGGCTGGATTGTTGGCAACTGGGCCATGTGGGGCTGTCGGCTGTTCACAGGAGAATCGGGCAAGTTGAGCGAAGCCACTGCTGCCCTGCAGGCCTCTGCTGTTAACGGAGAAATCCCGGTGGCAGCTCAAACGACTTTCGACCAGGCCGTTGCAGCACTGAGCTTCATGGATAACTCACCCCACATTTTTCATGCGGCCGCTATTGCCTCAGCAATTCTGGGTGTGTACTGCTTTACGCTGCCCAAAACAGCGCCACCGGCAAAAGGGGAACCGATTTCCGTGGGAAAAATTCTTGGCGTTGATGCCTGGTCGCTGCTGAAGAATCCGGCATTCTTCGTCTTCGCAATGGCTTCCTTCCTGGTCTGCATTCCGCTGGCGGGCTACTACGCCAAGGGCTACGGCTACGTTTCAGGAATGAACATCACTTTGTTCGGATCAAGCACCGGTGCGATGAGCACCGGGCAAATGAGTGAAATCTTCTTCATGCTTGTGATGCCGCTCTGCTTCGCTCGTCTGGGCGTCAAGAAGATGCTGGCAATCGGAATGCTGGCCTGGGTGGTTCGATACGGTCTTTGGGGCTGGGCATTCGGCCAGACGGGCGTGATGCTATCAGCTCCGATCTTCGCCGGCATTCTGTTGCACGGGATCTGCTACGACTTCTTCTTCGTGACAGGGATGATCTACACCGATAAGAAGGCCAAACCGGAAGTCCGGAGCCAGGCACAATCGCTGATTGTGATGCTGACTCAGGGTCTGGGACTGGGACTTGGCGCGCAAGCCTTTGGTTACTGGACGACCAAATGCACCGTTGATGGTGCTCTCGACTGGAGCAAGTTCTGGTACGCTCCCGCCGCGTTTGCCGGAGTTGTTATGGTCGCGTTTCTTGCCCTGTTCTGGGACAAGAAAGTGGAAGAACCAGAAACACCGGTCGCGGCATCCTGAGTTGAACAGCCTGTTGAAGAACGGGACTGGCTCGAGCAGGAGCCCTTAGAACACCACGGTTTCCAGTCGTCCTGCGCGCCTGTCCCGGTTTTTCAACGAAAAGCGAACTCTGGAAACTTCCATGAGGCGAGAGTTGTCTGCTTTCCAGTGATACTTCGGGACGGGTTCACTCTCTTGAGTGGACCTGCGTCCTGAAGTGGCCAGCTCGGTTACAGGGCTTCATGTTAACAGCCTGTGAATCTCCCCTCGCTGTGATGGATTAATCAGAAACGCAGCATACACTGTCGCCAACGTGATCTTTTCCTCAGGCCGTTGTTGACTGTTGCCTGTTGTTCTTGGTTGGCTGTTGTTTTTGGTTGGCTTCATCTCCGAATCCGCCCGAGGCAGGCCATTGGTTGACTCATGCGACTTTGAGGCGTTTAAAGTTGCTGCGGTCGCCTGTTTGACAGGCGAGGTCGTGTACTCGGAAAGTCGTTCTTCCCCATCCGCAAAAATCACTCCCGCAAATTCAATTCGGAATCGGTTCTATGTTTCGCTCACGTGTTCGCTGTTTCGCGGTGTCCCTTCTCGGCCTTTCGTTTATTCAAGTCGGCCCGGGGGTTGCTGAAGAAAAAACGCAGGCTGCGAATCACGATGTGATGCGAGAGATTCAGGTTCGGGCTGCGGCTGATGGTAAATCGGACCTTGGCTACTGGGGCACTGATCCGGAAAACTTTTTTGGCTGGAAGACACATTCCAATCGCCTGATCCCTGTGTATGCCTTCGGCACAAAAGGCGCAGGTAAGGGAATCGATCTGAATTCGTACCGAGGAAAAAACAGCCCCTACCGATCCGAAGAAGAACTCCAGAAGATCTACGGCTTTATCCCTGACCAAACCGTCGATGCAGAAGCCACGTGGATGGATCAGACCAATATTGCGGACATCCAGATGGCGGCGGCAGCAGCGGGGCGAAAATATATTTTTCTGGTCGTGTTTGACGGAATGGACTGGCAGACAACTCAGGCCGCAGCCATTTATAACTCGGGCGTCATCTACACCCGAGGAAAAGGGGCAGGAACCCACTTTCAGGATTACGACGCGGCAGGTACGGCTCAGTATTCCTTCATGGTCACCAGTCCACACAACGAAGGAACGGATGCCGACGCGACAACTCAGCAGGTTACAAATCCCGGTGGCACAATTCGCGGCGGCTACAATGCGACAGCAGCTGGCAGGAAGCCCTGGGAAGCGCCGTCCGATCCTGGGTATCTGATTGCCAAACCATCCGAAGGCAGTCCGAAACATGCCTACACGGATTCGTCCTCATCTGCATCCAGCATGACTGCAGCCGTCAAGATCTACAACGGTTCCGTAAATGTTGATGCAACGGGTCAACCCGTTACGACGATCGCACATCGATTGCAGGAAGAGGGGTTCGCAGTGGGCGCGGTTTCTTCGGTGCCCATCAGCCACGCAACACCAGCTGCCGCGTACGCCCACAACGTCACCCGGCAGGATTACCAGGATCTGACACGTGACATGATCGGCCGACCTTCTGTTCAGCACCCGAGCACGCCTCTGCCAGGCATGGATGTTGTCATTGGCGGCGGCTACGGGACTGAAAAACCAACCGGCAAGGATCAGGGAGATAACTATGTTTCGGGGAACATCTATCTGGATGAAGCAGATCTGAAGGCCATTGATGTTGCCAACGGCGGAAGATACGTCACGGCCGTTCGCACCGAAGGGAAATCAGGGGCAGAACTGCTGGCCGAAGCCACAACGAAGGCCGTGAATGGACACCATCGACTTCTGGGTTTCTTCGGAGTGGGTAAGTACAACGGCCACCTGCCATTCGCGACAGCTGATGGAAATTACGACCCGGCTCCAGGCGTCGGCCGAAAAGCAGAAGCGTATTCTGAGGGCGATTTAAAGGAGAACCCCACACTCAGCCAGATGACTGAAAGTGCAATTGCGGTTCTTTCGACCAACGAAAAAGGGTTCTGGCTGATGGTCGAATCGGGTGACGTCGACTGGGCTAACCACGACGACAACATCGATTGCTCAATCGGTGCTGTCAACAGTGGTGCCGCCGCTGTGAAGACAATCACCGACTGGGTTGAAAAACACAGCAACTGGAGCGAATCGATCGTGATCGTCACCGCTGATCACGGTCACATGTGGAACCTGACAAACCCACAGATGCTGGCAAACCTGAATAAGTCGGCCCCAAAGCAGGTCAAACCATAACATCTGCACAGGGCGCTTCCTTAGATCAGCCAAAGGCACTCCCTTCGCCTTGCCGTGGCAATGTTACGCAACCATTCGGGACGTTGCCGGGGAAGTTTTCTCCGGAACGCAAAGTAGAGCTTCCGCAAGCAGGGCGAAAATCATCAGACACAAGAACGCTCGCCAGATTTCGCTGGCAAGTGATGCCTGATTGCCTGCCGCGTCGTCAATTCGTGTGTAGCCAACGTCCCCCAGCATGCGATCCAGCTGTGCGTCGTCAATCACTTCCATCGAATCTTCGGACAGCGGTCGGTTGAGTGCCAGAAGGATGTCGTCTTTGTTGCGATAAAGGCCCGGAGCGATGGACCTTTGCGACAACAGCCTGTTCCTGGATACCTCATCCAGTGGCTGCCAGTCATCGACGACGGCGGCCAGTGACGCGTTGCATTCCATTTGCCTGGCTGCTCCCAGCGCGGCAGCGCCCTGAGCCAGACTGCGTTGAAGCATCACGTAGAAAACGACTCCGTTACGCACCAGCGTAGAATGTGATTCCAGCGGCAGTGTGCTGCAGAACCACGCGGCACCACGTTCACCACCATTTTCATCCAGAGCGCGGGCAACCAGCAGACCTCCGTCGGACAGATCGGCAAGCTGCGCGACACTGCTGCCGGTCAGTTGTCGATAACGAAACACTCTGAGTGATCCCAGCGGCAGAGGAGTGCCGGCCTGGCTGTTCGACAACAGATCCGTTTCGACGCGCCATCGACTGACAGAAAACTCAGCCACCGCAGATTCTGATGACGATTCTGCGTCGATCCAGTTTCCCCATTGACATCCAAATACAGATGGATCACCGGGCAAGTCTGTCTCTTCAGACGGAAAGAACAGCACACTGCGGCCGGACGCAACGAATTGCTGCAACCGTTCTGCAACTTCTCCTGTCGGAAGCGGAGCCTGCCAGACAATCAATCCGGCAGTCTCCCAGGGAATGGCCACGGTCTGCGCCGAAGTCAGTACCGTCGCATCGTAAGACAAAGAGGGATTGGACGGCGTGGCTGCCGCGATGCGAAGATATTCGGCCACAGTTTCATTGTCAGAGACAATCACTGTGTTCTGTACCGCAGGCTCAGCATAAACAAAATCAAAAACGTTGTCCGCAGGATTCGAATCCGCTGGTAGTTCGATGCGTCCCCAGCCCCGTTTCGATTCGGCATCCAGAGAGATGGCATGACCGCTTTGAATTCCCTGTCCGCCGGTGATCTTCAGATCCAGCGTGGATCGGGCTCCGTCGATGACCATTGCCAGTGGAACTGTTTCCGGCTGTCGGATATCACCGGTGCGCTGGACGGTGATATCCATGACCAGTTCTGCGCCGGCGGTTGTCTCGCGACGGTGTACATTGGACACACTGACCGAGAGATTGCGTTCGTTTGATGGCTGATAATTCAGCAGATAAAGCTTCGCTCCGTCACGCTTCTTCAGAAGTTCACGAACAGCATCCCATCGCCCCCCGTTGGGATTCCAGTCACTCTGCTGCAGATCCGAACAGACCCAGATGTCAGCTCTCCCCGTCTGATTCGTTGTCAGATATTCGGCGGCTGCCTGAACAAGCGATGGAATGTCGGCACTGGTGGTCGTAGCCTGAGTCTCCGGAAGGTCGATCAGATCACCGGGGGATTCCACCTTAATTGGTTGCCCTGTCGCGCTGTCGATCAGGACCAGCTGCGTCCCGGTACTGGCGGTTTGAATGAGATCGACCAGCCTTGTAACAGCGGATTCGCGACGGGACTTACCCGTGACAGGATCCGTTTGCTCCATACTGACCGATCGATCCAGAACCACGATTGTCGTATCGGGTGCGCCGCCGACGGTCAGGCCCAACCAGCCTCCGGACATTGGTCGACTCAACGCAAACACCAGCCCGATCATGGCAAGTGTTCGAGCTGCCAGAATGAGCCAGTACTTGAGTTTCCTCATTCCAGTCACCATCTTCTGAGCCTGAATCAGAAACATGGTGGCAGCCCAGGAAATCGAGCGATGCCGGTTCTGATTCACGAGATGAATCACAATCGGTAACGCAATCAGAGGAATTGCAAACAGGATCAGGGGTTGAAGAAAGGTCATAAGGTCTGTGGCAGCAGTCAGGTGGGGACGGAATCGGGAACAGCATCGGGAACAGCAGAACTTTGCAAAACAAGACCCTGGAAAGGGCTACCTTTTCCGTCCAAGCAGGAATTTTGCCAATACGTCCGAGTAATCTTCTTCGATGCCAACACGCCGGTAATCGACACCCGAATCTCTTGTGATATGTCGAATCTGTTCGAGATACTGCTGCACGGCCGCGCGGTATTCTCTGGCGATGGAAGTCGGATCGACCATCATGGCAGGCACTCCTTCCAGGTCAACAAACTTCATGGGGCGATCGAAGCCGAAGTCAATTTCACTCTGTTCCATCAGATGAAACACGGCCACATCATGCTTGCGAAATCGCAGGTGCTGAAAACAGCTGCGTAATTCCTCGGGATCCATAAACAGGTCCGAAATGATGACCACCAGTGCCCGCTGAGCCACACGTTCGGCCACTTCGTGCAGAGCCACAGGCAATCCGGTTTCGCCCTCGGACTTCATTTGCGCCAATTCGTCCAGCACAACGCGCAGACTGGTACTGTTTCGTTTCGGAGGCACTTCCCGTCGAAATCCCTCACCCGCACAGAACAGACCAACGGCATCGCCCTGTCCGGCCGCCAGATAAGCCAGTGTGCCTGCCAGCCGTCGAGCGTAATCGAGCTTGGTTTTTCCGGCTTCTTTACTGCCGTTAGCACCAAAACCCATCGAACCACTTACGTCAATAATCAGGCAAAGCCTGAGATTCGTGTCGGCTTCGTATTCTTTGATGTAAAAACGATCGCTGCGTCCCCAGGCTCGCCAGTCAAGCCGGCGCGTATCATCGCCCGGTACATACTTCCGATACTCAGAAAACTCGAGACTGGAACCCCGAGTCGGGCTGCGATGACGTCCGGAGACATTGCCAACCATCGGTATGCGAGCGTCGAGTGGTAAGGCTGACAGGCGAGCAATGACGGCTGGATCAAGGAAGTCACGCATAAAGGTTGCTGAGTTCTGCGGGAGAATCGATGGAGAGATTGACCGAAGGCTACGACACAATGGCAGAAACGGTTCCGGGGCAGAATTCAGCCAGTGACGGAATCGCAGGAAACACTACGGCACGATTTCACACCCATCGGTACAAAAGGGATTGTTTCACACGTCACGGGGCAACCACAAACGACTCATCATTCGCGGACGATGAATTCGTCCAGATTCATCAACGTCCGCGCAATCAGAAACCAGATTCGTAATTCCTGTTCCTCCGGATTTTTCGGCGGATCTTCGACCGACCGAGCTCCATTTCCCATCAGAAGGCGTTGCTGCAGCGCGTAATCCTGTAAACGCTTCAGCTCATTCGGCTGTGGAGTTCGCGAGAAACACAGCCGCCACGCCCGGATGATGCGATCGCGATCGTTGTCCGCCGCTGCGAAAATGCGTTTGCTGAGAGCCAATGCCATTTCCGTCATCGCCTGGTCGTTCGCCATGGTGAGCGACTGAAGCGGCGTATTCGAACGGACCCGCATCGTACATGTGGTGTTAAATCGAGGCGTGTCGAACGTGGTTAACATCGGATAGGGCGCGCTTCGCATAAAAAACGTGTACATGCCCCGCCGAAACCGATCTTCGTTCTTGCTGGTCGGCCAGCCTGCATTGCGCTGTGTGAATGCGTAAACACCGTCTGGTTGAGGAGGGAAAACGCTGGGACCGCCGATGGTTTCGTTGAGCAAACCACTGACGGCTAAGCCAAGATCTCTCACTACTTCCGCATCAACCCGAAGGCGCGACTGCCGTGCCAGAAGTTTGTTCAGTGGATCGACCGTTGACAGATCCGGCCGTGCGATCGAAGACTGACGATAGGTTGCGGAATTCAGAATCAATCGATGCATGTGCTTCATCGACCAGCCTGCATCCATAAATTCTGCGGCCAGCCAGTCGAGCAATTCGGGGTGAGTTGGCGGGGTTCCCTGAAACCCAAAGTCGTTTTCAGTTTCGACCAGCCCCTGCCCGAAGTATCTCGCCCACATGCGATTCATCGTGACCCGTGCGGTCAAAGGATTGCTGCGGCTGACCAGCCACTTCGCCAGATCCAGTCGATTGCGAGGCGATTCTTTCGGGGCCATTCCGGACAGCGCGCGGGGAGTGTCTGCATGAACCACATCGCCGTGCCGCAGAAAATCACCTCGAATCAGAACGTGTGTTTCTCGAGGCCGATCCACATCCCCCATGATCATGGTTTGAGGAATCGCACTCAGAACTTTTTTCCGTGCAGCGTCTGCCGTTTTTTGTTTTTCGTCCCATACCATCCTGTCCTGATTCAGTTGGTCACGGGTCGAAGCTTCGATGGTTTCACCGTTCCTGAGCTGCAGATCAATGGCGGCGATGTGCTTCCTGATTTCAGCCATTTCTGAATCCAGCATCTGCAGTTCTGCGGTTTGCTCATCCGTGGGTAGCGACAGCACAGGCGACGTACTGTTTACGTCTTTGCCCTGATTAAAGAATGCAAACAGCTGGTAGTATTCGTGCTGTGTTATCGGGTCATACTTGTGCGTATGGCATTGCGCGCAGCCAACAGTCAGGCCCAGCCAGACAGCGCCGGTTGTATTAACACGATCGACGACGGCTTCGTTGCGAAATTGTTCAGCGTCAGTACCGCCTTCCTGATTGACCAGCGTGTTACGATGGAATCCTGTGGCCACCAGTTGCGAACGTGTCGGTTCGGGCAGAAGGTCACCGGCAATCTGTTCAATGGTAAACTGATCGAAGGGCATGTCGTTATTGAACGCTGCGATCACCCAGTCTCGGTAAGGCCAGATAGTGCGATTTCCGTCTACGGTGTATCCGTGGGTGTCGGCGTAACGAGCGTGATCCAGCCAGTGACGCCCCCATCGTTCGCCGTAATGCGGACTGGCCAGCGCGCGATCAACCATAGTGCGATACGCATCCGGCGATTCATCGTTCAGGAAGAGTTCGAGATCTTCAATGGAAGGCGTCAACCCAATGACGTCCAGGTAGACTCTCCGAATCAGAGTATGTTTTTCAGCAGCCGGCGAAGGCTGAATCTGATGATGCAGCAATTCCTGATAGACGAACGCATCGATTGGATTGCGAACGACCATTGGCAATGGGAGATCGAATACGGGCACCTCCGGTTGGACGACTTCACGGAACGCCCAGTGGTCGTTGTAACCCGCGCCCTGCTCGATCCATCTGGTCAGGACTGCGATTTCCTGTTTCGTGAGCGACTTATTCGTACTGGCCGGCGGCATCTTTAAATCAGCGTCGTCGGTCAGGATACGTGTGAGTACTTCGCTGTCATCCGTGTTGCCGGGAACAATGGCGCGTCCCCCGGAGATTGCGGCGATGGCACCGTCCCTCGTATCCAGGCGAAGTCCAGCCTCACGGTGTGTTTCGTCGGGGCCATGACAACGAAAACATTTGTCCGATAGTATGGGCCGAACGTCACGGCTGTAGTCAAGAGGCCGCGAGTCCTGCGCAAAGACGGAGTCGGCAGAGTTCGAAACTAAGATTCCTGCGAGCAAAATTATCTGATTCAAAAGCTGCAAACTGCAGGAACATCCGGGGCCTGTTGACATAATTCCGCGGTCTCTGATGGGGCGGGAAATCGAATCGGTTGGAGCCGTTCATTTTGAACGACATCGCCTCGAATGCAATCGGCGAAAAGAAGTCGACACAGAATCGAGCAAATTCTGGGTGATTTCGTTACACTCGGACGAATCGCAGCATTCAAATCAAGCGTGTTCTGAAAAACGCAACGGAACGATCGAGGCACTGGTAGTTTGAAACATGCGACCTGACGAGACCTGCGACGAGAATCCTTTTCGACCGTTGATGATCGATCTTGATCGCCGAAAAGGCGCGGATCATCAACCGGCGGATCCCAGACAACAGGCTCATGCTGCGGTTCGATGGACGCTGGTGCTGTTAATTCCAGCGGTGATGAACGATATCGCACTGAGTGCCGCCTGGGTCTCCCGACTGCCGAATTCAGCGGCTGTCATTGTCGTCGCTTTCCATATCGGCTTCTTCCTGTCAGTTGCACTGTTGATGTGGTTCTTTGTTTTCCGTGTTCTGGAGCTGTTTTCAGAGAAGATACGAGCTACTGTCGCGGCCAACGTCGATCCTGTCCGATGGCAGCATGTTTTTTACAAAAGCACAGGAAGGCTGCGTCTGTTGCTGTTGTTCGGTGTACTGCTGTGGATGATCTGGATCGCTGCAATCTTTGCGGGACGTTTGAATTTTTTAATCGTCTCTGTCCTGATTGGAATCCCGGCCCACATTCTGGGAGCCGTGTACTACCTTCCACTGTTCTGGCAGTGGTATAAACTGCGGCGAGATTCAGGACGCGCTTTTCCGAATCCGGCATCGGCGGATCGAAGTTAATCCGGCGTCGCGAGCAGATTGTCCCCGACAGGCCGGAGGGCCGCAGCGTTTTCCTTCGGATGTCGGGTTTCGACCAGTAATGACCGCAGAGAGTGGTACAGAGTCTGACGGACACGTTTCTGGTTGAAAACACTCAGTGACGTCACGTAAGCAATCGAGAGGCTGCTGCCGTCATGGCAGTTTTCGGCGAAATTGGGCACCCGGAAGCTGCGATTCGCTTCGTTGACACTGTATTTTGCTGGCAAAGCGTTGCTGAAATGGCCGGTTGTATCAGCGTGTTCGGCTGGCTCCGGGGGCAGAACTCACGAAATGGGCTGTGAGAGCGAATTGAGCTTGAACGTGAGTCTCATTACTGGTGGGATTTGTTGTTCATTGATTGTTCTTCAGGGGCAAGTGCTGCGGGCCAAAGGGGACGCCATCCGGAGACATCATTTTACTCGGGACAATATTATGCTCAGCGACGCAGAATTTGCTGACCTGATGGCGAGAACCAGGAGTGGTGATCAGGAGGCCGCCATGCGACTCGTCCGCGAGTATGAGCCGGAGATTCGTCGAGCGGCACGGTTGCGTCTGACGGATCCGAAACTGAGACGGATTGTGGATTCCATCGACATCTGCCAGTCGGTTTTCGGACGTTTCTTTCGAAGTGCGACGGATGGCTCGTTCGACCTGGAGCGCCCTGAGCAACTCCTGGTCCTGCTGACAACAATGACTCGCAATCGTATCATCGATGAACATCGCAAACAGACAGCAGCGAAACGTTCAGGGGGCGGCGATCTCATTGACGGCGCGGATCCAGGCGAACTGATTGCCGATACGGCCGGGCCGAGGACAGCTGCAGTCGCCAAAGAGATGTTGTCGGAAATTCGTTCGCGTTTGAGCCCGGAGGAATTAAACCTCGCGGATCGCCGGAACTCAGGGCAGTCCTGGGACGAGATTGCTCGCGACCTTGGCGAATCCCCGGATACCGTTCGCAAGCGACTGGAGCGTGCCCTGCAAAGAGTTCGTGAAGAACTGAATGTCGCAACCGGCGATGATAAATGATCAAAACCTGAAAAATGCTGTCCTGACGGAAGTCTGAACTTCGTTCAGTTGTCACAGGGGGGGCGCCCAGATCGCGCTTTCCCGTGATAGAGCGACCGAAGAGAGCATTTCTTTACGGATCGAACTGAAATCGAAGTTGCGGCGTGTGGTGCGTCTCAGCCCCAATCTATGAGCATTCCGGAGAAGACTCGCGACAGCGGTGAGTCGTTCAAACATCAAGTGATCAAAGATGCAAGAATTTGAGATTCACAATCGAGACGAGTTGATCCTATGGCAGCAGGATGAGTGGCAACTCGGAAGGCACGTCCGAATCGAAGAAATCATCCAGCGGTTCGCATGGCTGGCCGCACAGGACGATACGCTCCTTGATCTGATTTACAGTGAAGTGCTGCTGCGAGAGGATGTTGGTGAGAAGCCGGCGTCGGAAGAATACACCGATCGTTTTCCGCACCTTGCCGAATCCATCGTTCGGCAGTTTCAGGTCCACCGTGCTTTGCTGCAGGATCTGCCATCCGAAACCGGAAAGGTAACCGAGGAATTTGCGGTCACTTACGAAGAGCTGCCTCGAAACGCCAGCGAGAGTGGCACGGTCCTGCTTTCGAGCCCCGGTCAGCTGCCAAAGATTTCGGGCTTCGAAATACTGAATGTTGCCGGACGCGGCGGCAGTGGAGTGGCCTATCGTGCAATCGACAACAAACTGAAGCGGATCGTTGCAGTTAAGGTTCTGGATATTTCTCACAGCGCGGATCCGGTACGTTCGCGCCAATTGCTTCGAGAGGCCGAAGCGGCCGCGTCCCTGGTTCATCCCAACATCGTTCAGGTGTTTCAGGTGGGGGAAATGCATGGAACACCGTTTCTGGTGATGGAATTCATTGACGGCGGTTCGCTGGCCCAGCAGTTAAAGGCGGGGCCGATGCCGCCCAAAGCGGCCATTGATCTGATGCTGCAGGTTTCGGATGCTGTTCGCTTCGCGCACCAAAAGGGCATCATTCATCGCGATCTGAAACCGGGAAATATCCTGCTGGACGCCAGAGGACTTCCGCACGTCTGCGATTTTGGTCTGGCCAGACATCTGAATTCGGACGAGACCGTGCATGTCACAGGTGACGTGATGGGTACGCCAGCCTACATGCCTCCGGAACAAGCGCGGGGAGAACAGGTGGATGCACGCGCCGATGTGTACGCTCTTGGAGCAGTGCTGTATGAACTGCTCAGCGGTCGGCCTCCCTTTCAGGCGGCCACACCGTGGGAGATTCTTCACCAGGTTCTGACCAACGATGTCGTGCCGCTCACGCGTTTGAATGCGTCGCTGCCACTGGACCTGGAGACCATCTGTCAGAAGTGCCTGGAGAAAGACGCTGCCAGACGCTACGCCTCGGCGGACGAAGTTCATGAGGAGCTGGATCGCCTTCGAAGCGGTATTCCCATTCTGGCAAGACCGATTGGACGATTGCAGCGAACTCTGAAATGGATTCGACGGCATCCTGCAACATCCACCGTGATCGCGGTGATCTCGACGTCGCTTCTGGCCGTGGCCATCGTCGCGGTCGCTTCACAACGACGTGTTTCAAAGGCACTGACAGACACACAGAATGCACTGACCCTGGCAGAGCAGCAACGCGACGTTGCTGTCAAGGCGATGAATGATCTGGTGTACAACGTTCATGATGACCTGGAGAAACGAGAAGCCAGCGTTGAAGCTCGGGGAGAGGTACTTCAGTCGGCCATTGAAGGCCTGAAAAAGATCATGGAAGAAGCCGGGGATGAGGAGGATACGCGTATCACACTTGCGACAGCTCTGACGCGTTATGGTTACATCCTGACTCAGCAGGGCCGCAACGAAGACGCGGAAGTGATTTATCTGAAGTCGATTGAAGTGGCTGAGACTCTGACGTCACAACACGGCCAGAAACAGCGGGCTCAAAATTATTCGAACCTGGCGCAGTATTACGTGCGCGCGGCGAAGTTTGATGAAGTCAGCAACTGGGCCGATCGCACTCTGACTCTCGCTAACTCTCTGCTTGTCGCGACACCAGAAGATAAAGACCTGCTGAATATCGTGGTTCAGGCACATACACAGCGGGCCAGCGCGGCGGCTGTGAATCAGGACAATTTGACGGCGCTGAAGATTCGCCAGCAGGCGCAGGATCTGTGCCGGAAGCTTATCGAACAGCACCCGGAGGACGTCAGAATTCAGAATCAGCTGATTGATCTGAACCTGAGTATCATTCAGGAACACATCAATCTTGGTCAGATGCACGAAGCAGATCATGAAGTGGCCACAAGCCTCAAATTGCTGGAACGACAAAATCCGACGCAAACCGAGGATGTGCAAATGCAGCGACGTTACAGCAGTCTGAAGCGTTTTCAGGGACAGTTGAAGTTTGGTTTTGCTGAATACGCAGAAGCCATTGAAAGTCTTGAGATCGCGATAAGGGTCTACAGTCGTCTGGCCACCGTCGAACCCAACCGACCTGGATTCCATTTGCGACTCGGGACCATGCATGATGTGATGGCCGACTGCCGCCTGGCGCTCGATCAATACGACGAAGCAGAAATGCACGCACGGAAACAGATTGAAGAAACGCTGGAAGGTATGCGACTCGGCGGGCCAACCTACGCGATTCAGGCATATGCCGTGATGCAGGGATGGCTGATGGTCGGAAGTGTTCAGGTACGCCGGAATGAGCTGAAGGAAGCCACGAATTCGTTTCGCCGCGCAACGGAACAACTGGATCCAATCATTGATCAGTATAACACTCGCAGTATCCATGCAACGCTCGACTATCTGACAGAAACTCTGGCCGGTATGGCTGGACTAGAGAGCAAAGCGGCAGCTGAAGATGTTGCTGCCGGTTCCCTCAGCGATCAGGTTTGGCGGGCACTGATGGAAGGGAACAACGAACCATTCGAGACGAATGAAGAACGGCTGAACGCCGATTGGAAGAATGCTGAACGACCGGAAATCGCGGCCATGTTGTCCAGCAACCTTGCCTTGTGCTACGCGAAGTACTTCAGCAACCTCAGTGAGTCCGGAGCCAGTCCGGAGAAACAGAAGGCTGTCGAGCTCAAATGCATCGCGACGTTAAAAGAACTCCTCGAGAGCCCCGGATCCGATCAGCTGATTTACGTTCGATTTTCTGAATTCGCGGCCCTGCGACAAAGCCCCGCCTTCCGTCAGGAATTCGGCATAGACCATGCCCCGGTCGAGTAGTTCGTCAGGCTGAATCATCTGGCCCGGTGGCGCGCTGGCAAGACTGCCCGGCACAACGCCGAACACTCGAATTCGCAGCCGCGCCTCGGGTGTTGAATTGGCTCCGACAGAATCCGTTCGGGCGGACTGTTTGTGGAACGATACCACCGTCATGATTTTTTTGTCGATTGTGTCCGGTGCCGGCGGCGGACTGCGTTTCAAGGATTGACTCTGGTTGAGTCGGTCCCGAATCCAGTCAGGAGATTGAAATGATATTTTGCAAATCGTGTTTCTCGTTCCTCGCTCGTCATGCAGCCATCGGTGCCTTCGTTCTTTGCACCACCGCAATTGCTCAGAATTCCGCTCTGGCACAGACAGGCATAACGGTCTGCAGCCAGACGAAAAGTTCTTCCGCGTCTGCAGTCACGAGTGGCGAAAAAAACTCCAAAAGCTTTCGATCGAGTGACGGCAGCTTCAGAATCAACTTTTCCTCACCACCTCGACGTGACGTGGAGGATCTCGGCAATGACGTCGAACAGGTCCAGTTGATCGCAGAATTGCCCAAAGGCATCCAAATGGTTTCGCATCAGCCTCATTCGGACCGAGTTGTTTCAAAACGGGACCTCCTGCTTCAGCTGAATGCCGCGCGGGACGGATTGCTGAAAGCACTTGATGGTCAGGTTTTGAAGACAACGGACACATCGCTTTCAGATGGAACATTCGTCCGTGAATTTCTTGTGAGCATCCCTGCGGCACGGGGCGAATATCGCGTGCGAATGCTGATTGCCGATGATCGCTTCTATCAAATCGCTTCTGTTGGTGAACCCGAATTCGTCCGAAGTGCGCAGAGCACGGCATTTCTTGATTCTTTCGAGCTGCAGTCTGCTTCACCCACGCGAAAGTACGGCCGGTGAACAACTGGTCCGCCGCGCGAAGAAACGATCCCGTGTCGCTCGGAATTGTCAGAAGAAACCAGCTGGATCCATCATTTGAATCGGCAGCCATTCCGAATCGACGGTGCCATTGAATGGCGAGTGAATGACAGGTGACACTGAATGGCGAGTGACACTGAATCGATTCAGAAAAGGCCGGGACTGGCCCGCGACGGTTCAAACGCGGAGGGAGCGGACGCAGTCGGAATGTGATTTCATCCCTTTCCGCGCCGCAGGGCAAGCCATGCGGCCAGAGCGTCCGCATGCGGCTGATCTGTTGTCATAGGCACGAGATTAATGCGATGCCGATTGCAACCTCTGGTAAGCTGGTCGCGGTATTCTGCCAGTTTCTTCAGATAGGCCTGCCGGATCTGAGCGGGGTCAACCAGATGTCGGGCGGCAGCATTTTCGAGTGAGGCAAACTGTGTCCATTGTCGAAATGGAAAATCCAGTTCGTCAGGATCCAGAATCTGAAACAGCACGATCTCGTGGTTGGCGTGTCGAAAATGTGCGAGAGATTTCATCAATTGATCGACATCACCAAAAAGGTCCGAAATCACCACAAGCAGGCTTCGCCGATGCAGTCGTGACACCATCTGATGAAAAACGTCGCCAAGCTCTGTTTCTGATGCGGGTTTCTGCGATTGCAGTTCCTGCACAATGGCATGCAGATGGCGAGGTCGTGCGCGTGGGGGGATGTATTTTCGAACTTCGGTATCGAATGTCACCAGGCCCACGCTGTCCTGCTGATTAAGCATCAGGTATGCCAGACATGCTGCTGTTCGGACAGCATACTCATGTTTACTGATCCCCTGACTGCGTGAACCGCAGTAAGCCATTGAACCACTGGAATCCAACAGGATCGTGCAACGAAGGTTTGTGTCTTCTTCGTATTCCCGAATGTAAAGCCGATCGGTCTTGCCAAAAAGCTTCCAGTCGATGGAACGAATGTCATCTCCCGGAACATACGAACGATGTTCGCGAAATTCGACGCTGAATCCCTTGTGTGGCGAACGGTGTAATCCCGAACAAAACCCCTCAACGACCTGGCGTGCCAGCAGCTGCAGATTGCCGAAACGGCCAAGGTCATCAGGCTTGATAACAGTCGATGCAGAATTCATCGGCGACGCGATCGGTGATAACAGGAATGTGTCAGACGGCCGGGAAGTTCAATGTTTGCATCCCCGGCCAGGCGGAATCGCAATGAATCAGAGCGAAATTTTTAAAGCGAGATCTTACCGATCTCTTCCAGTTGCAACTGAGAAGGAAACTCCCGAACGCGATAGCGGCGAGGGTAAAGATCCGGCACCGGCTGAATCAATGCTCCCGCAGCGATACGAACAGTGGACCATTCTCCCATGGCGGCAAGGTCTGTTTCTGTGGGCAGCATCACCAGATCAGTTTCCGGAAGAAGCGAATCGACACCTTCTCCCCACACGCAATACGACAGCACTTTGTTGGTGTCTTTCTGCCGAATACCGGAAAACGATGCCACAAAAACGTCATCGTTTTGTTGCTCGTAGAGTTTTTCGAGTAGCTCTTTCTGAGCCGCGTAAAGTGATCCCAGAAACCAGTTCCGCATTTCTGCAAATCGATTGAACAAAGGATGGTCTTCGTCGGGCATCCAGTCGACCCATTCGCCATCGACCAACCGAAGCGGTATCGGAGACAGCGGTCGAATTTCGTCCTTCAGTGCTTCGGTCGTCATATCAAGCATGAGGCTCATGCTTTCGACGTCGTCGCTGCCGCAAAACATTAAACGGTCGCGCTGGGGAACGATGGCAATTAAATCTCCCTGCACTTCCAGCGACTGCAGTCGCTCAATCAGAAGAACGCGAGCAGAATCGTAGTTGTCTCCGGTAATGGCCATGTACAGACCATCGCCAATCTTCCCAATCGTTGACGGCGCTTCTTCGAGATTCTGGCAGGCATCTTCAATCGCCTGATAAATCGTCACGCCCCAGCGTTCGAGGTCTGTCATCGAAACCGAGCATGGCGGTTGGTAAGTCGTAAACAATGGATGAGTACAAGTGTTCGCCCAGCGGGCACAAAGGAATCTCGCACCTTTGAACGCCACCTTTGATACGGCGATGCAGTTCCATTTCCTCGAACGTCGCACGGTTCCAGATTTTCGGGCGAAGGTGTTCGCGCGCTTCTTCGTACGTTTCGGCAATATCCCCACCGGCGTCAGCGAATATCGCGGCCAGCATTTTCAGGTGCGAAGGTCGATCGGAGGCATCCAGTCGGCAGTGCTCCTGATAGACATTCGTCAAATTGGTCTGACGGTTTTCGCTGTCGTCAATGATTCGAAATTCTTCTTTGTCGTAGCGGGGGTTCAGGTCTGGCCGAGAGTCGTAAATGGCCAGAATCAGCTGGCTGGCAAATTCATCGGGCGTCGGGTTGTTCGAATTCTCTTCCTGCGTGTTCATTCCACTTACCGTTCAAGCCTTTCGACAACTGCCACGGTTGTGATGTTGCGTTTACCCCACGTTCACATCACCTCCCTACGTTAACACCAAAGCAGCCGAAATTCCACAAGACGCCAACAATGGATGCGGGCAAAGGGTGTTCCAGCAAAACTGAGCCTGCCATCGGAAGATCAACGCAGCCGCACAAGCTGGCCCCCGGCCGTGTCAGCAGATTCGTAATTCTGATGAACCTCCGCTACCATCGCAGGTGCAGCGAATCAAAAGATGACGGCGGATGCAAAAGTCGGGATAGGGCGGGCTTTCACGCAGCGGGCGTATCGCGATGGGACAATGACCGATGGAAGACTTCAACCCCTACGCGCCGCCTGTCGACCAGGCCGTTTCCGTGGAAAGCGTTCGAGGCCTCCCGGTTCGACGGCGGCTTGCCCTGGCGATGCTTTGGGTGTTCATTATTGCCGCCGTCAGCTACACGTATCTGGATGAAGTGGTTCTTGCAACATCTTTCGGGGCCTGGCCAATGCTCTGTACGGCAGGGGCCGGGGCCATTGTGGCAAGTTGTTTCACGCGGGATTTGTTGGTTGCCCCGTTGTGCTGCCTGCTATCGGTTGTCTGCGGTGACCTGACGGCAGCGTTTGTCAAAAGCTGGCAGTACGCGCAGTTCCATCTTTGCCTGCCTCTGGCGATTGGCTTTTCGGTGCCATCGTTCCTTCTGGCTTTTTACCTGCGGTTCAGAAAGCGTCACAATATCCCCTGAGAAGCTCCCCACGGAATGCGTTCAGGATGACACTGGTGTTGAAGAGCAGCGGTGTGGTCTGCGGATTCGCTGACTTCAGGATTCCTCTGTCGGTTTCCAACCGCAGGCATGCTGGGTATTATCGAGCGACAGCGAGTCATGTTCCATGGGAGCATCAGGAGTTTGCCAACACAGTTGGCATGACTTCTTGTGACCGATCTCAGTCCGCGAATCAAAGGAGCCTGGTTATGTCGATGACCGTCGAAACGTCTTCAGAATTGTGCCCACAGGTGAAAGCTTTTCTCGGGAAAGACCTGCACAAAGCTTATGTTGGTGGACGGTGGGTTGAAGCCGCGGACGGCAGCACTTTCGACGTGCTGGATCCCGGCACCGGTGAAAAGATTGCAACGGTTGCCAGCCTGAAAAAAGACGATGTCGATCAGGCGGTAGATGCGGCCTCGGAAGCGTTCAGGAACAGTGGCTGGGCAAAGATGCCGGTCAATGAGCGATCAGCCATTCTGCACCGTGTTGCCGATGCCGTTGAGGATCGACTGCACGAGTTTGCGCAGATTGAATCACTGGACTGCGGCAAGGTGTACGCACAGGCGGTTGACGACATCCAGAATTTCGTGGACACATTCCGATATTTCGCGGACCTGGCTGTTTCGGTCAATTATCGCAGCGTGCTGGCAGTCAAACATCACGAAGCCTGGATTGCTCGACATCCGTGGGGGCCATGCGGTTTCATTATCCCCTGGAACTTCCCATTTCTTTTGGCTGGCTGGGGAATCGGCCCAGCGCTTGCCGCGGGCAACACCTGTGTGCTGAAGCCTGCCGAAGATACTCCACTGTCAGCACTGTATTTGTGCCACGTACTTCAGGAACAGGAATTACTTCCGGCAGGCGTGCTGAACGTTGTCACGGGTCTGGGAGAAACAGCCGGGGCAGCCGTCTCTCAGAACCCGAAATTCCGCCGTATGAGTTTCACAGGGTCGCCTGAGGTCGGACGGATGGTGGCTGAAGCGTGCGGTCGTAATCTGGTGCCGATCAAGTGTGAATTGGGTGGCAAAGGGGCTGCGGTCGTTTTCAACGATGTTGATATTCCGGAAACCGCGGACAAGCTGGTCAAGGCAATCACCTTTCACAGTGGACAGGTTTGCTGCGACGCAACTCGATGGCTCATTCAAAAAGACATCTACGAAGACTTCGTCGAAGAATGCATTACTCGGATGAAGTCCGTGCAGATCGGCTATCCGCTCGATTCTTCGACTCAAATGGGGCCCCTGGTGAACGCGAAACAGAAAGCGCGTGTCCTTGGCTATCTGCAGAAGGGGGTCGCAGGCGGAGCCGATCTGATCCTGGAAGGCGGAGAAGCAACCGTCCCGGGGAAAAACGGCTTCTATGTAAAACCCGCATTGCTGGCAGGATCGCTGGACAATGTGGCCGCACGTGAAGAGATCTTTGGGCCGGTGGCCTACCTGGCACCTTACACCACTGAAGAAGAAGCCATCTTTATGGCCAACAATACGGATTATGGACTTGGTAACAGTGTCTGGTCGAATGACCTTGCTCGCTGTGCCCGAGTCGCGGAAGCATTTGAATCCGGCAACGGCTGGATCAATGCACACAATGTTGTCGTCCATGGGGTTCCTTATGCGGGGGTCGGAAAGAGCGGTATGGGCGGCGGCGTTGTCAGCCCTGATACTCTGAATGACTACCTGCGGCCGATCTCTGTTGTTCGTCCGCTTTAGCGTCCTGAGCGGGTGATCGACTGATCTGCTGACCAGCGAACCGGCAGGCCTGACACGTTCTGGCGGAATCATTCCATGATTCCACCAGGCGAAAGGCCTGCCTTTTTTATTCAGAGACATGTTCTGAACCGGATTGAGCCATGTTGTATGTGAACGAAACGATTTCTATCCCCGATACCGAGTTCAGCTTTTCATTCGCGCGAAGCAGTGGCCCCGGCGGACAAAACGTCAATAAAGTCAATTCCAAAGCCATCATGCAGTGGGATGCTTCCCGATCTGTTCAGCTTCCGGAGGCAGTGCGGGAACGTTTTCTTGCTGCATATGCGCGGCGACTAACAAAAGAAGGGATCCTGGTGATTTCCAGCCAGCGTTACCGCGATCAAGGCCGCAATGTTGCCGACTGCCTGTCGAAACTGCGTGACCTGATACTGAGTGTCGCGATAGCTCCTACGCAGCGAAGAGCAACGAAACCAACCCGCGGGGCAAAACAGAGGCGGCTGTCGGAGAAGAAGGCAAATTCCGAACGGAAACAGGGCCGCCGGCGTCCATCAATCAATGACTGACGGCCTGACCAAACAGGACCGATTCATCCGGCTGCCCTGGTGTTGCCGGTGGTGTATCATCCGGTTTGGGCAGCGCGCGTTGCGACCGGCTTGAAAAGGTCTCGGAAGTTGAGGCGGCTCAGGGATTTTCGGAACGCAGGGGATTCAGCATCGCGTCCAGAACGGTCCTGTTGGCCTCTGGAAAATTTAATGTGCGAAGCTCGTCGTAGGTCGCCCAGCGGAATGGAGGCGTCGGGCGAGCGTTGTCGGGCAGCCCGGGACTGAGGACGCATCGCCAAAAGTGCAGTTGGACGTCCCCGTGGGCATAAGAGTGCTCGACAGTGGCCAAATGCTCGCGGGGAATTACGAGTAGTCCGGTTTCTTCGCGGCATTCGCGCACCGCACAGGATCGAGGCGTTTCATCCGACTCGCACTTTCCTCCGGGAAACTCGGAAAAGCCGGCCAGCGGCAAGCCTTCCGGCCTTCGCCCCACCAGGACAAGTCCTGCGGATTCAACGACGGCGATGCCAATCCGGGTCATGGAGGTCATTTCAGAGTTGTTCCCGTAAGATTTCGTGGATTTCGGTGGAAATTCTTGTCGGAAATGATGCCCCACGGCAACCATTCGGGCATGTGAATTCACCTGAGTTTGCGGAACGAAATCAGAGGCTTGATCGGAATCGGCAACATTGACCTGTGCCACACCCCAATCAGTTTTTCTTGAAAACGAATCGTGGCTGCGCACGATTGTGCGCAGTCGCCTGCGCGAACCCGAGGCGGTGGACGACGTTATGCAGAATATTGCGATGGCGATAGTTCGCCAGAAACAGATGCTGGATGAGGTCAATCGTGTCGGGGCCTGGTTGTACCAGGTTGCCGTTCGACAGGTGCTGATGTACCGAAGAACGACTGGACGCAAACGCAAACTGCAGGACCGTTTGAATGAGGGTTTTGCTTCACCCGTTGTGGATCGCTCGATCGCGACGCCGGAGCAAAGAGTCATTGCTGCGGAAACTCAGCAGAATGTTCGAGACGCTCTGGATCAGTTGACGGAACTCGACCGGCAAATCCTGATGCTGAAATACGAAGATAACTGGTCCTACCGGGAACTGGCGGACCTGCTTGGAGTCAAGGAGGACACCATTGAGTATCGATTAACGAAGGCTCGCAAGAACCTTCGATGTGTCCTGACGCAAATGGGAGAAGGGGGCAGCGAATGTCCATAGATGACCCAAAAAATAAGAACCTCAACCACGGCAGCACCGCTTCAGCCAGGCGTGTCTCGCCTGAGATTCGGGAGAGATGCTCAGCGGCCGGTGAGTTGGATGACGATGGGCAGAAGTCGATTTCACGGATGATTCAGCGGTGCGTTGATGATGAACTCACTTCTGCTGAAACGCGTGAAATGATGTCAAGACTGGAAAGTGTCCCGCAGGGATGGAAGACCCTGGCATGCGGATTTCTGGAGGATCGCCTGTTCCAGCACGCGATTCGGGGACGTAAACCGCCCGAATCTTCAACCGACCCAGGCGCGCGACTGAGTGGCCTGATTCTTTCTCGCGATGCATCGGGCCAGCGAAATCTGCCGAACCTGTCACCATCCAGACCTGCTGAATCCAACAACCATTCGAACGTGGATGCCGGAGGATCTGTCGACGCAACAGGCGGAATCAGTACTTTTCCGAGCCAGAGTCGACTGCGTCAGACAGCTCGACATTGGTGGTCGCACCCCATCGTGTCATTGTCGCTTTGTGGAGCCATTGCATTTGTCACGGGTTTGCTGGTACCGGACTTTGCGGGTCAGGGTTCACGTCAGGTTGCAAATCGAGATACGGGCAATTTGAAGTCAGCAACAATTCCGGGAATCAGCCAGTCCGGGCAACTGGTCGGCGAAGGCAGCCTGTCGAGCCAGCCTGGTTACACCATGAAGTGGGTTCCGGGTGAAGATGGTCAGGGTGTGGAATTGCCCATTGTCAACGACCCGCGCGAATGGGGGCGAGGTTTCCTGGCACCACGATCTTCACAAGATGTGCCAATCAACGGTTCCGCCTCGTCCGGCGGTGATTCTTATCAGCTAATCCGAATCCCGGGTGACGATCAGAAGGATATTCTGTTTATCGTTCCGGATGGAAACATCAGCCGACGCGTTCAATAGGTCAAACCCACATGGTCTATTTCATGTTGGGGTCGATATTACGACATCTGTTTTCTCGGGTGATCGGTCCTGTAAGCCGGGATGTCTGCATTCTTACTCATTGCCACAGAGACGATCGAACAATCGCATAAGGAGACGCTTTATGAAATTCCGTAAATCCCGGGCATTCTGGTGCCTGAATATCCTGCTGATCCCGGCTGGTGCAGCAGGGCTGTTTGCCGACGAAACAGTTGTTGACTCCCCCGAAACAGCCACAGTGACTGAAGAGGTTGTCTTTGCGCGGGTCGATGGCCCCGGCGACGATAGATCGGGAGACAACAGTCAGGAAAATACCGGAAAGATCACCATACGCGTTGTGGAGTCGGATGGCGACGGAAAAACCAAAGAAACCCATGTGACAACTTCACGACTGAATTTTGGTTTCGCGGAAGATCAGGATGAAGCCCCCCCCGAGGAGACGGACGCGAAACAACCGGCCGACAGCGATAAAAAAACCGTAAGAAAATTCTCCGGCAAGATTGTCATTACGACGCCGGATGGCCGCACGACGGAATATGACATGGGCGAAGACAATGACACGGACATGCAGATATTCGACGTCAAACCCGGGGATCGAAACCAGCGGATTGAGATTCAAACTGCTGAAACCCAGGAACGTTTCATGATTGGCATCCACTGTGATTCTGCTCCTGAGATCGTCCGACGCCATCTAAAGATCGGGGACGTAGGTCTGGTGGTCGAATCCGTGGTTCCGGAATCGCCAGCGGAAGCAGCCGGTCTGAAGGAAGGAGACATCCTGATTAAAGCGGCTGCCGTCGAACTCAAGGAACCGAAAGACCTGCAGCAGGTCATCAAGGAATCTGAAGGGAATGAGATCGAAATCCACCTGATCCACGATGGCGAAACCCTGAATCTTTCGCTGTCACCGAAAAAGATGAAGCCAGGGAACATAATCGTAATGGGTGGAACACCATCCGAAGGTCATTGGTTTGACGTGGAAACTGCCGTGCCGCCCGGCGAGCTAAAGGATTTTCAGCGGCTGAGGGGACTCTTCGGAAACGGTCAGATTCATCGTTTCTCTCCGGGCATCGCTGTGAACAAGTCCATGAGCGCAGAAGACATGGAAAAGCTTGTGGCGGATGCAATGGAAGCCGCTCAGGCGGCTCGTGAGAAATCGTTCAGCGTTTCGAGCAAGGAACGGGACATGCTGAACGACCGGATTGCTGAACTGGAACGTGCCAACAAGTTGCTCGAGGAACGCGTCAAGCAGCTCGAAGTACAGAAATAGGCAGCGACTTCACCGGCAGAATCTGCTGGAAAGTACGATATTCGAAATGCCTACGCGGTCGTACCTAAGGCTTTGTCATCCATGGATGGCAGAGCCTTTTTTTGGTGAGCACGCTGAAAAGCAGAATGCTGAACATAGGTATCCAGGCGCAATACAAATAACCAGTGCCTGCGTTTCGACCGATACCAGACAAATAACCAGAAAGGTTTATCCAAACGGTATCCTGCGTCCGATGAAGTTGTTGTGTTGTTCCTTTGCGCAGAAATGCTGAAGACACTCTTTCGAGAGTTCTCAGAGGCAAAGCGCGTGGGGGCGGCCGGAATTCGGAAAGGTGCCGGATTCCTCTGTAACGACAGAACAAGTCAACCTTTGCGAATTCAACCCCAATTCATGATCCCCCGGGACGGCCTCCCAGCAGTTCGAGTGCGGTCCGGAACGGAAGGTATCTCACGGAGGAGAGCTTTCATGCGAAAGTACGGAAAATGGTTACTCGCTCTGGGTGTGATGGCAGCAAGTCCTGCTGTCGTCAACGCAGACGGATTCCCCGGCACAGCATCACGCCCATCTGCGTCTGTTGCCGGTGCATCCACCCAGTCTCGCAATCAGGCGATTGCGGAAGACGTGGCACGTGCCCTGCGTGGGGCTCAGCTTGACGGCTACGATGTTGACATCGAAGTCCGCGACGGCGTCGCCACAATCAACGGCAAAGTTCGTAATGCCAGCCACCGAGCCCTTGCCAGCAAGGCAGCCGGAAGTGTGGCCGGTGTCAAACAGGTCCAGAATAACCTGAAATTTGTCCCACAGGGCAACGTTCAGCAGGCTTCTGCTGCTGTCGAACCGGCAACAGTACAGCACGCGTCATGGGATACATCTCTGCAGACCGGCCGCGGTGTGCAGCGAGTCAACCATGAGTCCTCGGCACCGGCTCCTGGAAATCAGCAGGTCGCTGAACAGATCGGTGCTGCATTGTCGCAGGCCGGACTGGTCGGCTACGACGTGGAAATTCGCTACAACGAGGGCGTTGCCACGTTGAGTGGAAACGTGGCCACTGTTGGTCAGCGACAGGCCGCATCAGATGCGGTTTCCCGCGTCTCTGGTGTGAAATCTGTCAACAACCAGTTACAGGTAAATCCCATCCAGCAGACGTCATTCAATCCAGCGATGATGCCACAACCAGGTATGATGCCACAGCCCGGTATGATGCCGGTCGGCATGATGCAGCCTGGTATGTCTCCTGGAATGATGCCATCACCGATGGGTGCATCTCCTGCGAGCTACACCAATCCACAACTTCCGGGACATGCATGGCCAGCCTATGCACAATACCCGAACTCGGCAGCGGTCAGCTACCCGACTCAGTACAGTGCAAGTGCGTGGCCTTACATCGGTCCATTCTATCCATACCCACAAGTTCCAATGGGGTGGCGTGAAGTATCACTGGAATGGGACGACGGCTACTGGCAGCTGAACTTCAACAAAGAGAAAGACAAATGGTACTGGATCCTGAATCCAAAGAGCTGGTAATCCGGCCCGATACCATCTGATCACGACGAAGCTCGCCATTGACCTGCCAAGGTTACTGGCGAGCTTTTCTTATTCAGCAGGTCAAGGTAACCGCTGCTTGTATTTTCGAGCCTTCCGCTGTTCTCCTGAAATGCAGGGGCCACGCGACACCAATGTGGCTCCTCATTACATGAGGCAGTCCGCACGATTCACTGGTGTTTCGCCCGTCAAGCACTTTTCAGACTGTTGATTTCCCAGTGTTTCAGACGGCGTCCGACGGAATGGCATTCAGTGACTTGAAATGGAGCATCCGGTTCCGCCTGACGATGCTCCTTCGTCGCTGCGGGCGCGGCCGTCGTTCCAGCGTTCACTCCCGTAGCTCAACATCCTTCGGCCGACTATCCATGCTGCTCGAAACTTTCGGCATTGAGCCAGGCACGCAGGACGACTGGAAACCATCGTGTTTTCAGGTCTCCTGCTCGAGCCAGTCCCATTCTTCAACGGGCTGCTAAGTTAGGTTAGGGTTTGACATTCTGCAGTACGCCGGATCGCCGTTTGGTGGGACGCGCAGGGGATGTGATGGCCGGGCATGGTTCGGCTCGCTGCACCGAGGTCATTGCCAGACTTCGTTGGTGCGAATGGGACTGGAACTTCCATCGGCTGCCTCCGATCGTCCGACACAACACCGGAGATGGCCAATCCCTTCCGTGGTGCAAATTGCTTCGTCAGGACTTCATCAGGCTCTTGCTCAAACGATCCACACCAAGGCTTCGCCCGAATTGGCTCACAGCGGCAGTGATTGAAGTCGTCGTCCGATTGTGCAGGCGCATACCGAATCCGCCGGCGTCCTATTCAATTCAGCGTCCTTTTCATTTCATTGTGGCAGCTGGGACCGCCACGGATTGACCGATGCCCGTCCCATCTTTTTCGAATGCGTTTGGAGGACAAGAAATCGAAGCCTTCGACCGGATGACCCCATCCAGAGTGACTCCGAACGCTTGTTTCGTATCCGTGTGCGATGGGCATGGTCGATGGGCATGGTCGCCCGCCTTGTTACAATGCCCGAGGGCAAGTCCGTCAATGCGTTGAGCCCCCGGTATGTTTCCTTTCCCGATGTCTGAGTGAAGGTCCATTCGCATGACACGAAACTCCTCGATCTCTCGACGGTCAATGATCTCCTCTCTCGGTGTCGCAGGAGCTGCTGCGATGGGTGGTTTGGAAACGCAGGGAGCGCCGTCACAGAAGTCACGAGACGCGGTGCCGGAAGATTTCCGGATTCAGAATCGGCGCATCCGCCAGGCGGTGATGGGTTGGTGCTTCAAGCCAATGCCAGCAGAAGATCTCATCCGCCACGCCGTTGCCATTGGTATCGAGGGAATTGAGGGAATTCCGACGTCGGCTTATCCCACAGCTGTTCAGGCAGGACTTAAAATTTCGATGGTCAGCAGTCACGGATTCGGGACGGGACCTGCGGATCCGGCGAATCACGATGAATGTATTGCAAAGCTAAAGTCATCAATCGACACGTCTGCTGAATTCGGCCGGCCAGTGGTCATAACCTTCACCGGCATGCGCGTCGATGGAATGCCGGATGACGTTGCCGAAGCCAACTGCCTGGCTTGCTGGCGCAAGGCCATCGATTACGCAGAAAAAAAGGAGGTGACGCTGGTCCTCGAACACCTCAACAGTCGCGACAATACGCATCCCATGAAGGGGCACCCCGGCTACTTTGGAGATGATGTCGAACGCTGCGTAAGACTTGTTCGCGAAATGAATTCGCCCCACTTCAAATTGCTGTTCGATATCTACCACGTGCAGATCATGAACGGGGATGTCATTCGTCGCCTGAAAATGTACCACGACTACATCGGGCACTATCACACTGCCGGAAACCCGGGCCGCTGTGAACTGGATGAGAATCAGGAAATTAACTATCCGGCTATTATGAAGGCCATTCTGGAAACCGGCTACAACGGATTCGTCTGTCAGGAATTCATCCCCACATGGGACGACCCGGTTCTTGCTCTGCGCCACGCTGCCAGCGTTTGCGATGTCTGATCACAGATGGCATCCGGACGTGGCTATTCAAATGACGCTCGAAGAGATCTCGCATTGAGGTCTCTTCCTGATCAATCGAGAAAGATTCGGTGGCGAAGGAATTTGCATCCGGCGGCGGCGAACTTAGACGCTGCCGTGCCATCGGACGTCTTCCAGGAATCGTTGAAGTTACGCAGCACGTGAACGCGTGGAGGACGACTGGCCAGTTTGATAATTCCACAGCTTCAGGCCTGCGACAACTTGTTCTGCGACGGACATGGCCTGCACGGCCTGTCGGGAAGACACAGTGGGTGTGGTCTTGTTTCGGACGCAATCAACGAACTCCCGCAGTTCTGCGGTCAGGGCATCCGTGTCGGAAGCCTGAATCTCTTCGTGTTGCATCCATTCCGAAAAGACCTGGTCCTTCAGCGTACGGGGATCCGCTGTCGACGCCGCGATTGCATGGACAAGAGCAGGATTGCTGCGGAACTGACCTGCAGCTTGCCAACTGCTGACTCTGCGCGTCTGCAGATCAGCAGTGAAGTATCCGTCTGCAGACCAGACCTGGATGCTGCGTTCAGCCGTGGGATTCATGCGGCTGGTTGTGAGATCAGCGATCACGCCGCCGCGAGTCCTCAGCCGTGCGACAGCCATATCTTCATGCGGCCCGAATGTTACAGCACCGAACGATTCCACGGTTTCCACCGTATCTCCCGTCAGGGCAAGTACCAGATCGATGTCGTGGATCATCAGGTCGTGAACAACGCCGATATCGGTCGAACGGAATGTGTACGGACTGACGCGTGTGCATCGGATGTGCAGCGGATTCGTAACCTTCTGTTGCAGCACCTGAAAGGCGGGATTGAAGCGTTCAACGTGTCCAACCTGGCACGTCACACGGCGGAGTGTGGCAATTCGATGAATGCGTTCGGCTTCTTCCAGCGATGCAGCCAGCGGTTTTTCGATCAAGAGGGGGACACCGGTCTGAAGGAACTGAGTGGCCAGGTCGTGGTGAAGCACTGTTGGAACAGCCAGTACGGCTGCATCAACTTCTTCCAGGATAGACGTCGCGTCCGGATACCATTGCGTATTTCTTTCGGATGCAACCTTCTCACCCTGTTGCTGATTGGCATCCACGACTGCGGTCAACTGAACATCGTCGAACGCAGAAAGAATTCGTGCGTGATGCTGACCTAGTGCGCCAACACCAATGACGGCTATCCGTAGTTTGCTCATGCGGCT
The DNA here is from genome assembly GCA_041398825.1 of Planctomycetaceae bacterium. NCBI lineage: Bacteria > Pseudomonadati > Planctomycetota > Planctomycetia > Planctomycetales > Planctomycetaceae > Planctomycetaceae bacterium. The sequence goes on from JAWKTX010000012.1 coordinate 126,980, forward strand.
TCGCGTTCTTCTGAAGTTCTGTGGGATTCGTTTGCCTGAGACGGTGCATTTCGAAATGCTTCCCGAGCTCGTCCGAGTTTACCCTTGCGCTGGTTTTCGATGAATGTCAGCAAAGTCGATAGCTCAATCGGAATGGTTTCCTGCAGAGTGTTATCGAAATACTCTCTGACTTCAGTCAGGGGCCGATGCTTTTTGTAGATCAGGCGAAATGCTTCACGGACGGTCTCGATGGCTTTTTCAGAGATGCCAGCGCGTCGCATTCCAACGACATTGATGGTTTTCAGTGTCGGATTGTCGCTTCCTGCCGCCAGCATGAACGGCGGAATATCGTGCGGCACTCGGCAACCACCGCTGACAAAGCTCAGCCGGCCCACCGTCGAAAAGTGATGAACAACGCTGTTCCCGGATACGATCGCTCCGTCGTGCACATGAACATGTCCGCCCAGCAAAACACCGTTCACCAGAATAACATTGTTGAAGATGCGACAATTGTGGGCGATATGGCTGTTCGCCATGAACATGTTGTTATTACCGATTCTTGTGACGCCATCTTCCTTGTCTGCGCCGCGATTTACAGTGACGCCTTCGCGAAACAGATTGTTGTCGCCAATATGAATCTCTGTTGTCGAATTGTGGTAGCTGACGTCCTGAGGCTCTCCGCCAATAACACAGCCAGGCCAGAATCGATTATTCTGCCCGATCGTGGTATGACCGTAGAGCACCACGTTGCTTTGAAGAGTGCACCCATCACCAATGGTGACGTCGGGTCCTACAACACAGAACGGGCCGATATGGACGTCCTGACCAATCCGGGCTTTGGGGTCAACCTGAGAGAGTGGAGAGATCTGCGTCATGTGATCATCCTGATCTTCTGAGAATCCGTTCAATAATCCCGCCACAGAGGAATAACACCCCGGGAGACGCCATCCAGCTCCGCCGGATCGCAGCAGTTTAGGCCAGCCTGGTATTCGTGTGCAATGGACCAACCCAGGAGTCCACTGATCAATTCGAGTCTAATCCAAACAGCCAAAATGCCCCATTTTCAAAAAGGAGGCCGCAGCGACTAGGCCGCTCGCCGCAAAATCCCTCTACCCGACATCATCGACACAATCGATGCCATGACATGATTGAGTTTATGACCACTCCTCCGCGCAATAATTTGCCCGGCAAACGGAAAACCGCAGAGTGCAAGATCGCCAATGCAATCCAGAATCTTGTGCCGAACCGGTTCATCCGGCCAACGCAGACTGTTTCCCGGAATGGTGCCGTCCCCTGCGAACACAACGATATCGGCTTCGGTCAGATGACGACCAAAACCCATCTGGCGAAGCGCTTCTACTTCCTTTTCCAGTACGAAAGTGCGAGCAGCGGCTATCTCGTTCAGGAACGCTTCTGGTGTGACTGTCAGCGAAAATGCGCCGCCTGGTACAGCAGAATCGCATCCGTAGTCCAGTTGGTAACAGATGGCCAGTTCGTTTCCGAACAGGGGTGTAATCTCAAGCCGTTCACCACCCTCACCGGCCGCGGCATGAGCTTCAGGAACCTGATACAGGGCCCTTGCCACGGATTGATCAGAGATTCCGGCGTCCAGTATCACTTCGCAGAAGGGCAGGCAGGATCCGTCAACAGCAGGAACCTCCGGTGCGTTCAGTTCAATCAGACAGTTATCAACCTGAAGCCCGGCGAGTGCGGCCATCAGATGCTCGGTTGTTTCAACAGTAGCGCCGTTTGCCGACAACACGGTGCGGCGCGTGGCAGAGGTGACGTTTTCCACGCGGGCTGCAACGGTGGGCTTTCCTGGCAGATCTACTCGGCAGAAGCGAATTCCCGTGTTTTCGCCTGCAGGATGAAGAACCAGTTTGCAATCTACGCCGTGGAATAAACCAGGCCCTGTGATGGTCGCCGACCTTGTCAGTGTGCGTTGAAACGAAGACGGTCGCAGGCAATCAGAGTCCTGAAATGCTGATTGAGTCTGATTCATATGACTTCCCCCAAGTCAAAGCAGATTTCACGTACGCACAAACCGGCAGCAGAGACCAGAGTTCTGCTACCGGTGGAGTGCAGGTTGATCGTGACCAATTCGGCCACGAGCATTCACTGTGCTTTCGCCCGATGGTTATCGGGGCTGTGTGTTGCTGACAGGTCGGACAGCGTTCTGCTGACCACCAGCACCGCGTGACTTGTCGTACTGCTTGTTCAGATAGTCCAGAACAGTCTTTGTGATGTCATCGTTAGGATTATGGAACACCACCTGCTTGTTCATTCGCTGCACAGCTTCTGAAGGAGCCGTGTTGTCATCAATGTTCTTGCTGTCGAAACGCAGAACCATGGTGTACTTGGCGTACTGAGCGTAGAGGGCAACGGCGTTGGTCGTATCTCCATAGATTTCTTTGAACATCTCAGATTCCTTGCGAGCCAGCTTTCGCTGAACCTGCTCACGGAATGCTTCGAAGTCAGACTTACCCTGAAGCAGTTGCTTTTCGGCCTGCTCGAACTGTGGGCTTCCAGGAGTAAACTTCTTCTCGTTGATTTCAGCCTGAAGTTTCTGGAGTCGCTCCAGCATGCCCTTGGCCTGAGCATCATTCGATTCGATTTCTGCCTGCAGCGAGTTGCGGAGGTCTTCGAACTTCTTGTAGCCCTGAAACACCTGGGCCATGTCAATCAATCCAACACGAGAAGGCTCGCTGGTTGGTGCAGCTCCGCTTTGGGCCATCACGGGCGTCGCGACGGAAAACACCAGCGCTGCCAACAATGAAAACACGGTTTTCTTCACGGTAAGGGCACTCCTTTGCCAATTGAAAGCCCCGTTTCCGTGGGGCAGATTCGCACTGAAAATCTCAACGACCGAACCCGTCAACAGTGTGGTTCGGCTTGTCTTCATTCAATCCGTCTGATTTCCCGACCTGGTACCACCCGCGGGGTGACCAGGACGACCAAATCTGCGAAGGTCGTGGGTTTTCGCAGACCTCAGGTTTCAGGTCAATATGAGTGGAATAAAACCTCGACTGTTTTCACCGCGAGAGAGATGGAATTTGTCCCGCAGGGATTGTGTTACGGTGAAATCTGCCGCTCAGGCAATCCGCCTCGCAGCAAAATGCCGTTTTCTGCTAAACCTCGCGTCGGCGAATGGCGGAGCTCCCCGGAAAATTCAGGGGTCTGATTCAAGTTTCCCTCGGCCAGCAGTCCCACTTTCGAACGGAATCCACAGGAGAACACGGGATGTTCGTCCTCCAGAAAATTGTCTTGCTGACTGTCGTTCTTGGTAATTCGATGCCAACGATCGTCATGGATGAACAGGCACCCGTCGGCCCGAAGCCAGAGGTCACAGTTCGTGATCAGGGGAAGACCTCTGTTGCAGGTACCACAGTCGAACCGGTTATCTGGCAGCTGGTTGACACCGATCCGGTGCCGGAACCGTTTTACAGCGGTCCCATTCCACGAACCGCCGCAATTGCCGAAGACGCGCAGCTGAATCAGCTTTGCTCAGTGGGTGACCGATGCTGGGCGGTCGGCGAGAGAGGCGTCATCTGCTTCTCCAAAGACCGCGGAACAACCTGGCAACAGCAGTTGCTTCCATTCGAATGCAGTCTGCACTGCGTTTGTTTCCTGACGGACCAGATCGGCTGGGTTGCCGGAACGCGTCTGAGTGACAACAACGCCTCCCGCAGAACCGCCGTGTTGCTGCAGACCCGAGACGGCGGACAGACCTGGCGAGATATCGCTGCAGAATCAGAGAGATCTCAAAAAGCAACCGCCGGACTCACGCGATCGATCAATACGCCGGTCACCAGAATCCCCGGGATACTGCATCTTCAGTTCTTTGGGCTGAGCGACGCTCTGGCTGTGACGTTACCGACCTCTGATGCCGCCATTTCGGCGGTATCCGATGGACGTCATTCGCGACCGACACTTTTCCGAACCAGAGATGGCGGTGCCACATGGTCTGTTGTGAACTGCGATCAAACGGCGGCCCGATGGACCGTCGGGGCGTTTTCCAGCCTGTCAGAGGGGCTGATCGCTGGCGAACAACAAGCTCATGCCACACTCGTCTCGGAGAATGCGGTCACCATTGGGCAACCGTCACAAACGTTGCGGCAGGTTCGAGCCATCTCGGCCAGCGTCGACGGGACGGCCTGGATGGTTGGTGACGGCATGTTTCTTCTGGCAAGTACAAACGCCGGAGTTACCTGGAAGGCGGTCAACACGGGCTTACCTTCGCGCTTCCGACAAATCGTCGATCTCCGGGCTGTGGCTCATCAGGGTTCTTCAGTGGTTATGGCGGGATCGCCTTCTTCATGCATCATTCGGTCGGAAGATGGAGGACAAACATGGCACACATCACGAAGCCCGTTGAATGGTCAGATTCGGCAACTACTGTTTGTTGGCCCCGACGAATTGCTCGCGATTGGAGCATTCGGGGCCATCGCCAGGTCAATCGACGCCGGTCTGACATGGACCGTTGTCAGGTCACCGGAATATCGATCCGGGCTGCTGAATCTGGTGACCGAAGCAGAATCGGCCTCTTTCGATCTGCTTGCTGATGTGACAGCAAACTCGGGCCTGAGAGCTGTTGTGCTTCAGATGTCGGCCGATGAAACTCGCCCGGTTTCCGGGAATGCTCGGGGAGTCTCCTCCGCTGCGGGCGCCTCTGCAATAGCGAAGCTCAGCCCAACGGAAACAACCGTGGCCGCGCAACACGCCTTGAACATCCTGGGAGCTGCAACGTTTGACAGCGAGTGGATGTTTCCACGCAATCAGCCCGAACATTTTCTGTCCGCGGACCAGCTCATTGCCGAATGGAATCGCCAAACAGACGGAGAATTGAGGGATCTGCTTCCGTTGCGACTCGCAAGACAGATTCGCATGTGGAAACCGACCGTTATTGCTGTTGAACCGCTCTCGGACGAAGACCGTGTTGCTCAGCTGATGGTCGAAGTGATGCCTCGAGCCCTGCAGATCGCGCGTGCGGTTCCAGGAGCGGATCCGGTCGCTGACACACTTTCCGCCATCCACCTGGAACCGTGGACCGTGAGCCGTGTGGTTGTTCGTTGTCGCAGCGATGCCTCGTCTCCGCTCAGGTTCGAACGCGACACGCTTCTGACATCTGCCGGGACACAGTCCGGATTGCTTGTGCGATCGGCAACGGCCGAGTTCACAGCACTCTCCGGAACTCGTCGTGATGTGCAACCGTTCTCGTGCTATGAAGTTCGTCATGTTGACAACGGCGATCCTGCAAACAGTGAAGTAGAGACCCCCACCAGTCTGCTGCACGGGTTGACTGCCCGGATATTCTCTGATGCCCGACGTCAGACTCTGCCAATGGATTCGGAACACCTGAAGCAACTGCGGCTCATTGCCACCGCGTGCCGGATGGAAAGTGCAGCACTGGCAGGCAATATCAGATCCATTGGCCTGACCGGCGCATTTGAAGCGGAGCTGCAGAGTATCGGAAAACGACTTCCGCCTTCGCTTGCGCTGCAGCAACTGGTTGACGTGGCCACGCTGAACTATGAAACCGGTAATCTGGATGGTTGGATTTCAACCCAACAGGAGATCATTCGTCGATTTCCCAATTCGGATGATGCACTTCGAGCAGCCACTTTTCTCTTCAGATACTACTCGTCGTCTGAAATTCGCAAGCACCGTCTTGTTCAGATGCACGAACATTCGGCGGAGAAAAATCGACGCCGTGCACCTGTGAATGCAGCCGAAAATGCTTTGGAACAGGCCAGATTTCAGAAGCTTGCAGGCGGCCCTGTGCTCGACGCAAGTGGCGTTCCTGCACCCGGACAGGAGCCAACAGACGGAACCTTCCCACAACAGCGTTTGCCGTTCGATTCAACTCCTGCAGGCCCATTGCCATCACCACTGGTCCCTGCGGAAGGTGTTCTGATGACACCCAGAATTCAACAGGCCAGCGCAGTGACGTTCGGAACGGCAGCGAGTGATCATGAGCAAACTTTGCTCGAATCGTGGGATCGCCAGGCGGCCAGAGCTCTGCAGATCCTGTCCACGCGGCTCCAATCGGACCTCACATCTGAATCATTGCTTCGACAGGCGGCCAACTTTCGAATTGCTGGTCGATCCGGGGATCAGAGCGCGCTGCTGGCAGAAGTGGCCTCACGCAACGATGACTGGCAACGCTACGCTCAGGCAGAATCGCAGGCAGGACGAAATGCTGCATTGCCGTCTCTACCTGTGATCAACATTCGCAAGGCCCTGCACCGACCATGGCTTGATGCGTCACTGGCTGACGAGTGCTGGCAGGAATCGGACGAAATGCCACTGTCTGAGGGAAAGAATCCAATGCTGAGTCGTTCGGCAGGTGCTTTAGTGATGATGTCGTGGGATGACGATTTTCTTTATGTGGCTGGGCGCTTCGAACACCAGAAGGGTGGTCCTGAACCGCAGCGCGTTGTTCTGAATCGCCAACATGATGCAAAGCATGCAGCTCGTGATCGATTCGAACTGGAACTTGACCTCGATCGCGATTACTCAACCTCATTCGTGTTCAGTATTGATCAAACTGGTCAGACAAGTGAACGTTGTGATCTGCTGACCGACTGGGATCCTCAATGGTTTGCCGCAGTAGAAAGCGACAGCAATACATGGCGTATTGAACTTGCAATTCCTTTGAATACTCTGGATCTGAAGCGAACACGCGCCGGCGATATCTGGGCGATGCGCATGCGGCGGGTTCTTCCGGGGCACTTTGAACAAACGATGAGGCTGACCGGGATCGTGGAACCCGACACCAGCGAATCGGCCACGGCAGTCAATCGGCGCATTCCCACAACGGACACCGCCCTCATTCGTCTGATCCGAACAAACAGAAAACAATCACGTTAGAGATCAGAATCGCGACGACAGAGCGGGCCATTCACAAACTCAACCGCATTGGATGTTCCCTCGGATTGTTCAGCCAATGCTCACCACCGGGTCATTCGAGGGTCCTGCAGCAAATTCTTGAAGCAAACACGCCACGAATACGCTCAACTCTCGAACCGCAATCGCGAATGGGGCAGAGACTGCTCAGGTCATCAAACATCGAAAGAAACAAGAATGAGGAATCTTTCTCATTCATGTAAGTCGACGAACACTTTTTCGATGCGAATGCCACGGGTAACGAAGCTGGAGTGCGCCGGTTGTCTTGTGAAAATGGTTGGACGACGGTTCAGGTTGACCGCTTGTTATTTGGCGGCTTGCGTGCATGGACAGTGTGACGAGCAGCCAAGACACGGTCAGACTTCTACATGTGTGAAGCGACTCAAGAGAAGTCCAGGTTGTAATTCGTTTTCGAGTTCACGGGAGCTCCGGAAATCTCGACAAACAAATGGCGTCTCGACGGCAATCGCGATCATATCGACGAACAACTAGCGGTCCCGCTGGATCAGCCCATGGCTCGACCGACGATCGAGCGAATCCCCTCCGCCCGCAGATTGCAGCAATCCCATTCCGCAGAGATTCGATTCCTGCACAATGGCACGTCTTCGCGAGTGACTCGCAACTGCCAGAGAAACACAGGCGGTATCAGCCGAGAAGCTATTCTCAGCAACAACGATTCCTGTGACTCCTGCGGCACCAGATAATGGACGAATTAGTGCGGTAAGTGGGTTTAATTGTTGAGTAATTCTGATGAGCTCGCGAACACACATTCAACCCATCGCCATATGACGCTTCGTTTCCTATTCAGAGTTGCCAAAGTCCTGCCTCAATCCCGCCCTGAATATAGATGGCGCACTTACCATGGCCGGGAATTTCCATCGGCGGAACAGCTATCTCGGCCCCGGAGTACTTTGCCGCTGCGACCGACGCCTCGATGTCGTCAACCAGCATGTAGGCCCGAGTTACCGGTTTTTCACCATCATGCATTGGAGCGCGAATTCCCATCGTTGCTCCGTCGGACATCCTGGCGGTTCGAGCACCGCCCAGGCTCTGGTCGGCATCACCGAACGTCACGCTGTGAATTCCCGCGTAGATATCGCATGCAGCATCTACATTCTTCGTTACGATTTCAAGGTAATGAACTCGCATGGTTTCTTTGTCTCCTGTGTAGCGTTTTTCGTTGGAAGTGCTCGTGTCGGGGACGGATTCAACAGCGGACGTCGGGGTGGTCTCGTCATGATTGCACCCGAGAATAGGCAATGCAATCATGCACGCCGCAGCTGATGTAAGCAAATCTCTTCGTGGGATCCGGTGGTTTGTTTTGGCCATGTTTCGGTATTCACAGAACGACGAAGGTAAGGGGGCCGCCGTAAGAAATCTAATTTCGAAAACGCGTGATCAGGGGCCACGCAGGGCGTGGATTGTATCGTATCTGAGCGTGTCAGACGATCTTTCATTGAGTGTGCCGCATGGATTTCGCATCGGGTAAAGGGTTACTTCAACTGACCAGTGGGCTCCTGCGTTTCAGTGCCGTCGCTTCGGCCCTAGCCGGTCGGCTCAAACGCCATACCTTGTCGACCACGCTTCGTGCCCCGACAATCTCACGAAACTTGAACATTCCACGAAACAGTGCGCGCCCCAGTTTCCCAGCTCACTGATGAAGCGACGTTCATCGTTTGGAAGCACAACTTCCTGCGACCAGACACACTGCATCAAACGGGACAGCCACCGGCCCAGCGCTTTTGGGGACCATCCGCCTGTTGGAATCTCCATTCGGCAGCGAGAATCCCACAGAAGGTATCTACGACATTGTCCCCGCAATTCGTAAGTCTCTCCGCAGAGCATCTCTCCGCGAACGCGCCGCATTCCGCGTGATAGTTGGTCTGATCCGGAGATGCATTGTATAGATCGCGACGCGGCTGGTCCCCGCAGGTCGTCATTCCCAGCAGACTTGAATTTCGGATCGTCGTCCCGAAAAGTTTGTGCAGCCTGGCTGGTCGATACGATCAGCGTCGCATTTTACCTGGATCGGCAATTCCTGCCGAACAATGTGGTGTCCGGGAGTGCTCATCTCGAATATCGATCTGACGGATTATCGAATTCAGTCCGTAACCTGCAGTGTGTTTGAGCCTGGATGGGGTAGACGGCACTTGATGTGTCGCTCTTTCTCAATTTCAAAGTGAGTGAGTAACGATGGCGAAATCAACAAGTCGCAAGCCAAGGCCGTCCAGAAAGAAGGATGCTGAAGTCACTCCTGTCCTCCCTCAACCCTCCTCTCCCTCTTTGCTTCGTTGGTTCTTTCGTCCGGGCACACTGATGCTGACTGCGGCAATTGCGTCGGTCTGGATTCTGGCACCGGTCATTGTGCGGCAATTGCCAAAGCTGGACGCTCGGCCGGAATATCGAGTCTCACCGGGGCAGATTACGATTAATCCTCCACCCCGCTGGATTCCTCCGGATCTGGTGGCGCAGGTCTTCGAGCGAGCGGAGTTTGGAGATTCGGAATCTCTGCTGGACGAAACTCTGAGCGAGCGTATTGCCGCAGCATTCTACACCCATCCGTGGATCGAGAACGTCCGGACCGTCCGAAAGTCGTTTCCGGCTCATCTGACCGTGGAGCTGGTCTATCGAGAGCCCGTTGCGATGGTGAAAGGCGTTGATGGCTATTATCCGATCGATCGGAATGGCATCCTGCTTCCGCCAGCGGATTTCAGCATCGCTGATATTGAGCGTTATCCCGTCATCGAACGAGTCGCCAGTGTGCCGATGGGCAAACTAGGGGAACCGTGGGGTGACCCTGTTGTTGAAGGAGCGGCCCAACTTGCCGCGGTACTGAATAAGCAGGAAGGGGATCAGCCATCCTGGTGGAAGCAGCTGGAAGTGAAGTCCATTCTTGTGCCTCGCCGCGTTGCGCTGGCCGACAGCGCCGATTCGCTGGAATATCAGCTCGAAACGGTTGGCGGATCACACATCCTCTGGGGCCGGGCTCCCAACACACGGCATCCGGGCGAGTTGACCGTGGAGCAAAAACTTCAGCGGCTTGCGGAATTTCATTCGGACCTTGGTTTCGATGACGAGCATGGTCCGTATGAAATCGATATTCGCCCCTGGCATGGAATCGGTCGTGGGCGACTGGCCAAAGAAGAATCGGACGGTCGGCAGCAGCTTTAAGCAGGATGGGGCATATCTTCGGTCAACAGAAACAGGGGGTCCCGAAGACGATTCGTGTTGGTCTCAGGTTTGAATGCTGCAGCCGAAGGCACACGGTCATGACTCTGTCGAGGACTCAGTGAAGCGTGCTGCTGCGTCGGTGTTCCTCAGCAGCAGCCTCGACGAAAAGCTCCGATGCTTCAGCGAGGGATCGATGGCCTGTAAAAGCCCGTATACACGTCCCTCGCCAACGCTTCGAGTTGATTTTTGATTCCTCAACCGACGACCTGTTTATGGCCCCGATTTTTCTCGCAGCAATTGCGGCGGAAATTCAGCGGCCTTTGACCCGCTTTCCAGCCTCAGATTGGCCCCCATGCTGCGTTTGTGGCTAAACGGCACCTGAGCGGCATTGGATTCGGCCAGGATGTTGTGGAGGTCTGTCCGCATCTTGCGAATCAGCGGCTGGTGTTCTTCACTGAAGATCAGATTGTTGGTTTCATTCGGGTCGTTTTTCAGATCGTACAGTTCGTCCAGGTCCCAGATCCCGTGATACTGAATGAATTTGTATCGATCAGTACGCAGCGCAAATGTTGTTGGAGTGTGCGGGAAGTTGTACTCCCAGTAGTACTCATAAAGCATGTTCTTGCGCCAGCCGGATTCGGGAGTTTGTCCGGCAGCCAGCTTCAGAAAGCTCTGCCCATCCATCTGCGGAGGTGTTTCGAGTCCTGCGGCTGCCAGGACCGTGGGGCCGATGTCGATTCCGGCGACAACTTCGTCGACAACGGTTCCGGGTTTCCAAAGCTTCGGACAGACACCCAACAGGGGAACCCGGATCGAAGCTTCGTAGGCAGTGCGTTTGTCGATCAAACCATGTTCACCCCACTGAAAACCATTGTCACCCATGTACATGACAATCGTGTTTTCGGCCAGCCCGTTGTCTGCCAGCCATTGCCGAACTCGGGCAATAGATTCGTCAACACTCAACAGCGCTTCGCAGTACAGGCGATAGTGTTCTTCAATATTGGTGTCTTCGTGGTAGGCGAATTCGACTCCGTGCCAGCTGTTTCGTTGATTCTTCAGCCACATCGGTTTGCCGACGTAATTCTCTTCTGTGTTGGACATGGTTGACGGAATCGGCAGCGGCTTATCTTTGTACCGTCCCGCATGTCGCTCTGCGGGGTGGAACATTCCGTGAACCCCCTTGTGGCTCAGATACATAAAGAATGGCTTTTTATCCGGCTTGACGGATTCGTTCAGCCAGTTGATTGCGTAGTCGGTTAATTCGTCGGTGATATAGCCTTTTTGAGGCACAGATTTTCCGTCAACATTCAAAGACCACTGGGGCTGATTTTCGGGTGGATAGTAGTGGCCCTGGCCGCGGAAGGAGACCCATCGATCAAAGCCCGGTTGCGGCTGATCAGAATGCCCACCCATGTGCCACTTTCCGAAAAAACCTGTTTGATATCCCGCAGCCTGCAGATACTGTGGGAAGAAGACGGAGCCTTCATTCGCCAGAACATTGTTGTCTACAACACCGTGTTTGTGCATGTACTGACCGGTCAGCACCGATGCACGACTGGGAGAACATAACGACGTCGTTACCATCGCGTTCTTAAAGTACACACCCTCTTTGGCCATCGCATCCATTGCCGGAGTTTCGACCCAGGGGTGACCAAGGAAACTCATCACATCGTACCGATGATCGTCCGAAAGAATGTAGACCACGTTCATTGGCCTTCGGTCGGACACGCGTTTGAGCTTCAGGTCTGCAGCATCCCGATCCTGAGCGTGGACAGACACGATCGTGTTTACGACCACCGTGTTTATAATGATCGCGGCAAGGGCAAAAGAAACTGTTCTTCGGAGGGACAAATTCCATCGATCTTTCGTCATTGATTCTCTCACTTTGTTCCTGAAAACCATACGTTGTCCTTCGTGTCCATGCTGGAAAGGCAGTACACCGGGAGCAGGCATACATACCACCCTGACATTGCGGCAACTATCGCCACATCACCTGCTCAGCATTGCGCGGTTTGCTTCGTAAACTTTTCATTTGGGTCGCGACACCGAACCGCATGCCTGAGTACTTTACAAAACGCACGGCACCATTGCACTTCACTGTGACACTCAGCAGATTGCGTCGTCCGGTCCGGATTCGTTTGTCGGCGAAGGCAAATTTGGCGAACATTCCCCTGCAGAGTTTCGTATCTGCCTGAAGAACCATTCACATTTCGGGAGCCCGTATTAGATGACAATCACAAGGACACTGCTTTCGATGACAATCGCAATGACGACCGCTGCAGCAGCTTCGGCCACCTGCATGGCCCAGCTGAACGACGGAGAAACTATCGTTTTTCTCGGCGATTCCATCACGCAGCAGGGCGCTGGCGAAAACGGATATGTCACTCTGTTTCGCAAAGCGATCGAGAAGAACCGCCCAGACAGCGGCATCAACGTGATTGGTGCCGGTATCGGCGGCCATAAAGTGCCCAACCTTGAAGAACGTCTCGACCGCGACGTTCTGGCACACAAACCCAACGTCGTCGTGATCTACATCGGGATCAACGATGTCTGGCATTCAACACGAGGGCAGGGAACGGAGATTGGGAAGTATGAAAGTGGTCTCAAAAGCCTCATCAAACGGTGTAACGACGCTGGCGCTCGGGTGATTCTGGCAACGCCCAGTGTCATCGGCGAAAAGGCCGATGGTTCCAACGATCTTGACAGTATGCTGGAAGACTATTCAGCTGTCAGTCGGAAGGTAGCGGCAGAGACCAGCACCACCCTGCTGGATTTGCGGGCTGCTTTCGTGAATCACCTGAAAGCCTACAACATTGCCCGCGAATCCAAAGGAATTCTGACGACCGATGGCGTTCATCTGAATAATGAAGGGAATCGCTTTGTTGCAGTTCGAATGCTGGAAGCTGTTGGAGAAATTGCCGCACCATCCCGGGCGCTTCGGCACATCGTGATCTTTAAGTTTAAGCCCGAAGTGACACCGAGGCAGATTGATGAAATCAACCTGGCGTTCCACGAGCTGAAACACAAGATCTCAGAAATCAAAGACTTCGAACGAGGAACGAACAACAGTCCCGAAGGGCTCGACAAAGGATTCACGCATGCCTACACCGTTACATTTGCCACAGAAGAAGATCGAGCGGCCTACCTGCCACATCCCGCACATAAGCAGTTTGTAGAACTGATTGGCGGAAAAATCGACGACGTCATGGTGTTCGATTACTGGACTGTTGAATAACGACCAGTTGAAGGCCGGGAAACGAATGTTTGCAGCCCTGTCGGACATGCAGGCAGGTTTCCCGGTAATGGTTCTGTCCAATCGTACCGAGCCCGCCGGTTTGCCGTCAAAGAAAGTTATCGAGGCAACCGCATCAGGACAGATAGAACATCAGCACGGCAATATCGGCGGGTGTAATTCCGGAAACGCGGCTTGCCTGCCCGACTGTTGTCGGACGAAGGCGGGCCAGTTTCTGCCTGGCTTCCGTACGCAGTTGTTTGATGGAGTCGTAGTCGAACGTATCCGGAATTCGCACCGCTTCTACCTTCTGCAGGCGGGCGATTTCTGATTCCTGACGGCGAATGTAGCCGGCATACTGCGATTCAATTGTCAGCTGCTGACGTGTTCGTTCTGACAGGTTCATGGCTGTTAACTGCGGGAATATTTCGTGAAGCTGATTCCATGTGACCTGCGGTCGGGCGCAGCCATTCTTCCAGCGACATACCCTGAGATCGTAATTTCTGCGCGGCGGAAAATGCTCGATCCAGTTCGGCTTCATAGGCACGAAACCGTTGAACCCGCTCCGCCGATGCAATCCCCAGCTCGATGGCCATAGGGGTCAGTCGACGATCGGCATTGTCCTGTCTGAGCAACAGTCGGTACTCAGCCCTTGAAGTGAACATTCGGTAAGGTTCGTCAACACCCTTCGTCACAAGATCATCAATCAGAACACCCAGATAGGCCAGGCTGCGGTCCAGGACGAACGGTTCTTTACCCTTGAGTTTCAAGGCGGCATTAATTCCAGCCAGCAGGCCCTGCCCGGCAGCCTCTTCGTAGCCCGTTGTTCCGTTGATTTGTCCTGCAAAATACAACCCGGCTACTTTGCGCGTTTCCATTGATGGATACAGTTGTGTTGGTGGTGCGAAATCGTATTCCACCGCGTATCCATAGCGCATGATTTCGGCGTTTTCGCAGCCCGGTATCCGGCGAATGATTTCATCCTGAACATCGCGCGGCAGGCTGGTCGAAATTCCGTTGCAGTAGACTTCCTGCGTATTGACTCCTTCGGGTTCCAGAAAGATCTGGTGTGTTTCCTTATCCGAAAATCGAACAACCTTGTCTTCGATGGACGGACAGTATCGCGGGCCAGTGGATTGAATCTGCCCGGAATACATGGGAGCGCGGTGAAGGTTGGCCCGGATGATTTCGTGAATCTCCGGTGTTGTGCTCGTCAGATAGCAATGGATCTGCGTCTGCTGAATCCGATCGTTCATATACGAAAAAGGCTGAGGAGTTTCGTCACCGGGCTGAGGTTCGCAACGACTGAAATCGATCGTTCGACCGTTGAGTCGAGCGGGGGTACCGGTCTTGAACCGCTGAAGTTCGAAACCCAGTCGGTTAAGCGATCCAGACATGCCTACCGCCGACTGATCCCCAGCGCGACCACCTTCGGCTTTGGATTCGCCGGTATGCATAATGGCCTTCAGGAACGTGCCTGTTGTAAGAATCACGGCGCGAGTTCTGTAGACGGCGTCGCCCGCTACGCGCACTCCGCAGACCAGCACGCGACCGGATTCATCGGTTTCCGTTTCGATTGCTTCAACCATCTCCTGACGAAGGCTGAGATTGGACTGTTGTTCGACGATGTTTTTCATCGCAAACTGATAGGCCTTCTTGTCGGCCTGCGCGCGGGGGCTGTGCATTGCCGGCCCTTTTCCGCTGTTCAGCATGCGAAAATGGATCCCCGTCGCATCGATGACGCGGCCCATTTCTCCGCCAAGGGCGTCAATTTCCCGAACAATCTGTCCCTTGGCGACACCGCCAATCGCCGGATTGCAGCTCATCGCCGCAACGGTGTCACAATTCATCGTTAACAGTGCGGTTTTTGCCCCAATACGAGCCGCCGCCAATGCCGCTTCAACGCCAGCATGACCGGCCCCAACGACGACAACATCAAAATCATAAGTACAGCGAGATGACATGGGCGCATGAATTCCAAAATGTGACCACCTTGTATTGACCACGCATAATATCGACGGTCCGAGCTCAGGCGATGTCAAACACAGAAATCCCAAGCTGCTCGGCAGACATTCTCTCAGTCAGGCCAGATCGCGAGGCCAATCATGGCAAAACCCGGGTAAGCCGTCGCGATCGTCAGCAGCAGTGCCAGGACCATCTGATCAGCGGCCACAAGATTCAGACACGCCGTCAAACCGCAAATGACGCAGGTGCAGCCTCTGGCCAAGTACTGCGGGCGTTTCAGTCGAGTAGCATTCATCTGCTGATCTCATGTTTCAGGGTGTTATTGTGGCATCTGTTTCCCTTACAAATGCACGACACAATGTTCCCGTCCGAATTTCAGCCCGCATCGCTGAGGGACTTTCCCTGCGACGATGCGCGTACGGACGGATGAGGAATGCTACGGGAGACTGCCGTTCCTGAGGAGGAATCATGATCCGGATTGCCGTTTTGATGCTGTTTTGCCTGACAGCCCCCATGCCGGATGACCAGCCTGCTGACAGCATCGCAGAAAGTTTGGCACCATGGAATCAATGGCGAGGTCCACTTGGCACCGGCGTGGCCGTTGGCGCAACACCTCCGGTGGAATGGACGACCGAGAAGAATGTGCGGTGGAAAACACGGCTGCCCGGCAAAGGACACAGTTCGCCGGTGCTGTGGCACGATCGCGTGTTTGTCACGGCAGCCATTCCGATCGGGCCGAAGCTGCCTCCGCGCATGAGCGGTCGGCCGGGCGAACACGACAATCTGCCGGTCGACAGCAGATACCAGTTTGCCGTGATTGCTCTCGATCGCCGCGATGGCACCATCCTGTGGCAAACGGTCGTTCGGGAAGAAGTCCCAATCGAAGCAGGGCACTACTCCGGCAGCCTGGCCTCCGCATCCCCGGTGACGGATGGAAGATTCGTTTTCGCCAGTTTTGGAGCGCAGGGGCTGTATTGCCTGAACATGAACGGAAAGGTTGTCTGGAAAAAAGATACGGGACCAGTCCATACAAAACACGGACATGGTCATGGATCATCCCCCGCTCTTTATGGTGAATGCCTGGTCCTGAATCAGGATCACGAAGACGACTCATTTCTTTTGGTGCTGGAAAAAACAACGGGCGAAGAAATCTGGAAAAAAGAACGAACAGAAGATACCTCCTGGAGTTCACCGATCGTGATCGAACGTCGGGATCAGGAAGGAGTAATTCAACCGGAAATCGTCGTGTGCGGCACGAATCGTGTCCGTGGATATCATCTCAGCACCGGCAAAGTTCTCTGGGAATGTAGCGGCATGTCGTCCAACGTTGTTGCAACGCCCGTATATTCGAATGGCGTCCTTTACGTCGGCAGTAGTTACGAAAAGAAAGTACTGATCGCAATTAAGTTAGAAGACGTGAGCGGTGATTTGACGGGAACGGATCACGTTCTCTGGGTCCGGTCACGCGGTACGCCTTATGTTCCATCGATGCTGTTGTACGACGATGCCGTCTATTTTCTGACGCACTATCAGAATGTGCTGACCCGAGTGCACGGCCCCACGGGAGAGGACGATCCCGGCGCATTGCGACTGGGGCCACTGGGCAACATCTATTCGTCACCGGTCGGCGCCAATGGTCATGTCTACATTACCGATCTGTCAGGAACCACTATGGTGATTACGCATGCTTCATCACCGAAACTGGTGGCAGTGAATCGGCTCGATGAGCCCATTGCCGCGTCCGCAGCCATTCGGGGCGACGAAATCTTTCTGCGGGGCGAACAGCATCTGTTCTGCATCGGGGCCACCGAATAGCGAACGCATCGGGATTTCTTTTTCTGACCGGGTGTGAGGTTAGCTGTCCGCTGAAAAACCTGGACAGGCACGCAGGACGACTGGAAACCGTCGTGTTTTGAGGTCTCCTGTTCGAGCCAGTCAGCCAGTCCCGTTTTTCAACAGGTGTTAGGTTAGATCCGCTTTGCGCAACTAGCTGTGTGCCATCGGCCAATCAGCAGGAGTTAATCAAAAAAGCTCACGCTGGCCAGCATCGGCCTGTGACTTCGATTTCCTGCTCCCTTTTTCGGATTCCGGTTTTGGAAGCGATCGGCCCAGGTGATTCAGGGCCTTCAGTGTCACCATTCGGCCGCGCGGTGTGCGCTGAACGAAGCCTTCGCGAAGCAGGAATGGTTCGACTTCATCTTCCAGGGTATCCGGGGGCACGTTGATGGTATGCCCGATTGCCTGCACACCTGCCGGGCCGCCCGCAAAAACGCTGATGATCGTCTCCAGATAGCTGCGATCCTGCTGTTCGAGCCCTGCGTCATCAACGCCTTTCATTCGCAGAGCCGCTGTAGCGACCTCTGTCGTAATCCTGCCGTCCGCACGGGCATCCGCGTAGTCGCGAGTCCAGCGGAGCCAGTTGTTCGCTTTTCGCGGCGTGCCGCGTGAACGCAGAGCAATCGCGCGGGCGGCATCGGGAGAAATCGTCGTCCGCAGTTTGGCGGCGTTGCGTGTGATGATATCGGCTAGGTCTTCCAGAGAATAAAAGCTCAGATGTTCCCGATTCACAAAGCGATCGCGCAGTGGAGCGGTGAGCATTCCGCTGCGGGTCGTCGCTCCGATCAGCGTGAACGGCTGAAGCTGCATGTTGATCGTCCGCGCGTTCAGCCCGTCTCCCAGGGTGATATCGATGCGGAAGTCTTCCATGGCCGGATAAATGAACTCTTCCACTGTCGGGGGCAGTCGGTGAATTTCGTCGATGAAAAGAACGGAGCCGTAGCTTGCGTTCGTCAGGTACGGAAGCAGGTCCTTGGGCGCTGCAAGCGAAGGACCAGATGTGATTTGAAGCTCTGTCCCCAGTTCCTTCGGGATTACCGAGGCCAGTGTCGTTTTACCAAGTCCAGGAGGGCCGTCAAAAAGAAGATGCCCCAGCGGTTCTTTGCGTTTCTTTGTTGCCTGCAGAAGAATCTGCAATCGTTCGACGACATCTCGCTGCCCAACGACATCTTCCAGTCGCGACGGGCGAAGTTCATCATCCAGACGTTCGTCAACCTGGCTTCCGGGGGGGCCCTCGAACTTCGATTCGTCGGCGAATTCAGATCCGCCTCCGACCGCTGTCCCGCCTCCGAAATTAGAGCGTCCATCCTTGCCACCGGATGAACCTGTATCCGGAGCATTTTCGTTTCGGATCGTTGCTTTGCGAGCCACTAAAATCAGCCTCCTGCCAGTGCGGCCTGCATGACATCTTCCGGCAGGCTGAAGTTGGCTGTTACGTTCTGTATGTCGTCATTGTCTTCCAGGGCATCAATCAGCTTCAAAACTCCTGATGCAGATTCGCCGTCCAGTTCGACCTGGTTTTGGGGGATCCGGGCAATTTCGGACGAAACTGTCGGTATCCCTGCGGCTTCCAGGGTAGAGGCGATCGCCTGAAATGTATCGACTGAACCCAAAACGACAAAATGGTTTCCTGAACGACTCACATCATCCGCGCCGGCCTCCAGAGCTAGCTCAAACACTGCCTCTTCGGATACCACGGACTCATCGATCACAAATTGGGCTCTGCGGTCAAACATCCAGGCAACGCATCCCGTTGCACCCAGATTTCCGCCGTTGACTTCGAAAATCCTCCGAATTTCTCCTGCGGTCCGATTTCGATTCTCCGTCAGAATCTCACAGAGCACAGCAACTCCGGCCGGACCGTATCCTTCGTACAGCAGTTCTTCGTACTTATCGCCACCAACATCACCGCAACCTCGCCTGATGGCTCGATCAATATTGTCATTGGGCATACTGGCTTTGCGGGCTTTTTCGATGGCGTAACGCAGTGCCAGGTTACTGTCCGGATCGGGCCCACCATGCTGAGCCGCAACAATAATGGCGCGGCTGAGTTTGGTGAACAGCTTGCCTCGCTTCTTGTCGACGCGAGCTTTCTTGATGGCAATGTTTGCCCAGTGAGAGTGTCCAGCCATGATCGTGCAACAAAGACGAAAATTGAAGTTCCGGAAGTACTCAACGAGAATGCAAGGGAAGAACCGATCCGCGGGGAATCAGAAAGCCGAACAACAAACGCACCGGAACAGATGCCTCGGCTGAACTTCTGCCAGGCCCCCGATGACGGACGCGTCCAACGCTGTCTCCATTCGTGATGGATCCTGCTGTCTTGTTGACGCAGACGAACCCAATGCTAACGGATGAACACAGGCTGCCCTTTGGGGAGCCTTTCTTAGTTCGCAGGAGCAGATGACGATTCAGACGCTGCCTCAACGCCCGGCTTGCCTGGTTCTCCGTCGATTTTGTTTTGAATGCGTTCAACGATTTTGGGATCCGGACGACTCGCATCCTGCTCCGCCTTTAGCGCCCGCTTCCAGGCGTCAAGGGCTTCCTCTTTTTTCCCCATGGTGTCCAGCACGTCGCCCATGTGTTCCAGAATCGTTGAATCCTGATAGTCGGGATCACTGACGGCCTTCTGGAGTTCCGCCAGCGCTTCTTCGTGGCGACCAAGTCGGAACAGAACCCAGCCAAGGCTGTCCAGATAAGCCGGGTTGTCCGGCTGGGATTCGACGGCAAGGCGAATCATCTTTTCCGCCTTCTCCAGGTTTTTGTTGTGGTCGGCATACAGATAGCCCAGGTCATTGTTGACGCCGACATCTGTGGGATCTTCTTCGTAGACTTCCTCCAGAATTTTTTCACCCTCGTCCAGTTCACCGCTCTGAACAAGGGCATTCGACAGCCCCATTTTCAGACGTCGTCGAGTATCCGGATCCGTTTTTTCATCTTCGATCAGGTCTTTGTATTGTTGGACAGCTTCCTTCCACCGTCCCTGCTGTGAATAGATTCCAGCCAGTGTTGAACGGCTTCGCAGTACTGTTTCCGCGTCCTGTGCGAAGTCCTGCAGGCACGACTGAAGGACCCGTTCTGCTTCTTCAAACTGCTCGGCCTGTGCCAGCACCCACCCCAGCTGATAGCGAAGCAAAGGGATCTGATTCTGACTCAGGCTGACCGCAAGCCGAATTGCTTCCAGAGCTGCCTCGTGGTTGTCATCAAACGCATGTGCCTGAGACAGTCGGTAAAGGCCCTCAAGTTTCTTTCCGTTATTCAGGCCGGGCAGTTGAACCAGCTGAGTATAGGTGCGAGCGGATTCGGCGTATTTTTCAGCGATCAGCAGATAGAAACCATATTCCTCCAACGCCTGAACGATGAGCGCAGGTTCCGGATTGCCTTCCAGAGTTGCCTTTAGTAGATCGCCCTCGTCATCGCTGAGCTCCGCGTCCTTCGCCACGCGCGAACAGAAATACAACACCTGAGGTGGCAGGCTGTTGGGTTTCTCCGTACGAATCCGCTGACATGACTCTACGACTTGTTTTGCAAACGGCTGAGATTCCAGAACGACGGGGACCAGTGGCAGAATTTCCACGAGTTGCAGTCTTGCACGCACCGCTCGATTCATGGTGGCAATCAGCGTGTCGGCATTGCGTCGAATCACCTCAATGCGCATCAGGCCCTGATAGGCGGCCACTTCGCCGGTGTTGTCCAGAAGCGCCTGATAAGTATCGGCCGCCTTATCAATTTCGCCCCTGTCCAGCATGACCTGAGCAATGGCCATCCGCAACGCGGTCGGGTCGTTGGCTCCATCCATCAGCTTTTCAAGCTGTGGAATCAGTTCATCGGTTCTTGATGTGGCTTCGTAAAGATCCTTCAGCAGCACGATGGATTCGTCAACACGACCACCCGTCTTGAAGTACGTGTCCAGGTTCTTCTGACATTCGTCCAGTTTGTCTTTCATGAAATATGCCCGAGCCAGCAGAAGATGATGCTGTCCAGGCTGATTCTTCTCAATTCGGTTCAGGGCCTCAAAGGCTTCAATCGCCAGGTCGGTCCTTCCGGCATCCATCAGCACCGCACCGGCCGCTTCGTAGCTGGACGCGCGGTCTTTCAGCAGCGACTGATGCTCGCGAAAACTGAGTCCAAAGTCTTCAGGCCGTTCCAGGGCCTTCAACAGAATTTCGTAGCTGTCTGCCGCGCCCTTCATATTGCGAAGCGCCAGCAACAACCGCGCACGGACCTGATGAAGAGAAACGAATTCGCGGGAATCGTGCTTCAGTGTTTTCGAAGTCAAAGCAGAATCGATCATCTGAACGGCACGAACCGGCTGGCGGGCAGAAACCAGGAACATGGCCAGTTGCAGGCGCGTTTCGTAGTCGTTCGGATCCAGTTCAATGGCTTCCTGAGCCTTCCGGATTCCCTCTTCATTGCGGCCCATCCGCAGCAGGACCAGGGCAAGTGCTTTTCGAGGACTGGCGACTCCCGGAGCAGCCTCAGCAGATTTCTCAAAGGCATCGGCCGCTTCCTGCATATTGCCGCGCTTCTGCGCGAGCAAACCCGCCATGTACCACGAGAGCGCTTCGGTGTTGGCCGGGTCGATCTGATTGCTTTCGTCTTTCAACTCAAAAGCAACGTCGTCGCCAGGTTGACGCAGGCCTTCCAGCGCAGGTTTCTGTTCAGTCTGAGCCCGAAGGCTTGATGGCCAGGCCGCCTGACTGATGACCAGCCCAATAACAGAAAGGATGGTAATCCACCTCTGTGACTGTCTTGATCTCTGTGACTGTCTGGATCTCTGCGATTGTTTTAATCTCAGTGATTGCTGTGACTGCTTAGATCGAGTCATGGTTCGAATCTTTTCAGGTCGAAAACAAACGGAAGTCCCGGAATACCATAGAAGTATCTCTGACTCCAGGACAGGTGTCGAGCCTGAAAAAAAGCGTCTCAATGCGTACATTCCATTCCGAAACGCATGGATATCCGGCGGTTTGCCGGTCGCCTGTGACCTGATTCGTGCGATGTCGGACGATGGAATTAAAGGCAGGCCGAATGCCGTAGACGTGCAGGACTGGCAGCGTTTCAGTCACGCAGATATTCTTTCTCAGATGCAAAACTTTGAGGCAATCGCCGGAAACCTCATCCGCGCCAGGGAACAACCCGTGGCGCAGAGAACTGACCTGCTTCGATCTGCCTGCCCGGAAATCGTGCGGCAGATTGAAACGGATCGCGGACTGTCCGGGCCCACGATTTTCTGGGGACGCTCCGTGAATCTCGATGAATTTACGAAGAGCGTGATTGTCGATGCGTCGATCCTGGAAACCATTTTGCATCTGGGAGGTCGCCCGACGAATCTGAGTTCGCCCCATGCCGGTCTGCAGCACACCTACGGTTACCTGTTCAGCCTGATTGAAACGCCATTCGGAAAAAAACGCGATCGCTGGGTCTCCAACACTCTGGAGCTTTCGCTTGGACTGCCGGACGATGTGCTGGGACCGGCGCCGAAACAGGGCACGCTGCTCTCAAATGCCACCTGGCTGGCCGGACAAATCGCCTTTCAGGGCCATGACCGCCGTTCGTGGCTGCAACGCTGTCTTGCTCGCCATGTCTCTGACCCTTTGAAGAATTTGTCGATCGATAAAATGCCGGGCGTTCGCTTCACGGAGGTGGTTGCGCTGCCATTGGCTGGCGGTGGAAAGTCGCCCCTGGAACTCGTCACAGATCTGGTCGAACTTCCGTTAGCTGCAGAGAAGGGATTTGCCGAACGATGGCTTCTGGTTTACAGCATTCACGACCATCATAAATCGTCGCCGCAACTGGTCACATTGTTCACAGTCACGGACGAGTTCGTGGATGCTCTTCGAGACAGAGCTGCAAAACGCAAACGCTCTGATGTGCGACTGCGCTACAACGCGTGGTATCCCCGGATGACTCAGGGCCACTATTCCGGGACGATAACCCTAAAAGCCCGTGAAACACGCTGAACTTTCAAGGCTGGCCCGAATCTTCGCTTGCACCACTTCCCGCTATTCACCGCCGCCCGCTTTCTCCACTGCGTGCCGGAGTGCCCAAACCTTGCGAGGCCGGCGGTGCCTGGAATGACCCGTGCGAGGTTGAACTCGTGCGGCGGTCGGTCGTCTGTTTTGTCGATTCCTGCTAGAATCACTGTTCTGGTTCGGGCAATACAAAAGAAACGATTCCGGTGAAAGATCTCATGTTGACGCAATTCCAACTTTTCCGCGGCAGAAATTCTGCAGGCAACTGCTGCATGCTTTTTGCGATTCTCCTGACATGCTTCGCGTTTCTTGTGTCGGGCCAGCAGTGTTCGGCTCAGGAGACTCTTCAGGACCCGGCGTGGAAGTACGTGCTGCGTCGGCCACCTCAGCGCTGGTTTCAGCCTGACTTTGATGATCAGAACTGGCTGGACGGTGCCGGAGGTTTCGGGGATGCCGATACCCCTGGAGCGCGCGTCGGAACGGACTGGAGTACGAATAACATCTGGCTGCGACGGACCATCGTTCTGGAGAACATTCCTGAAAACCCGTCGTTGTACATCCATCATGATGAAGACGCTGAAGTCTACATCAACGGCAGGAAAGTTCTTGCGGTCAAAGGGTACACAACGAAGTATCAGGTCATGCCTCTGGATGAGGATGGAAAAACAGCCCTGAAAACCGGCAGGAACCTGATCGCCGTTCATTGTGCTCAAACCGGTGGCGGTCAATTCATTGATGTGCACGTGATTGATGGCAAAAACGTTCCGGCCCTTCCAGCTCCAAAACGGAAGGAACGCCCGTTTCAATCGGACCTGATCACAAAATGGGGAGAGGCCGTCACTGCCGACAACGTCTGGCAGCAGTACCCGCGGCCTGGCCTGGTTCGCCAGAACTGGACCAACCTGAACGGAAACTGGGATTATGCTGTCACCGATCGAACCGTTGATACGATTCCGAATGCCTGGGACGGAAAGATTCTCGTCCCGTTCTGTCTCGAATCACGTCTTGGCGGTGTCCAGAAACTTCTGCACAGTGATCAGGCCCTCTGGTACCATCGAAACTTCGATGCGAAACGAGATCCGCAGAAGCGACTGATGCTGAACTTCGAAGCCGTGGATTATGAATGCCGGATTTTTGTAAACGGCACAGAAACGGGGCATCACAAAGGCGGGAACACACCCTTCAGCGTGGATGCGACAGACGTCATTGTCGACGGAAAAAATGAACTGGTGGTGCGAGTCACCGACGATACCGAAGAATCGCAGTTGCGAGGCAAGCAGTCACGCACACCACGTGGTATCTGGTATACACAGGTTTCCGGCATCTGGCAGACCGTCTGGATGGAAACCGTCCCCGTGCGTCACATTGCCGATTTGAAGATTTCGACCAATGTCGATACCGGCAGCATCAGCGTCACTCCTGTCACGACAGGTCCCGCCGTTGATGGCGAAACAATTCGACTGTCCGTTGTTTCCGGAGATCAGATGCTGCAAGGCTCTTCTCAGGGAACAGTCAAGGTCGTTGTTCCGGATGCGAAGCTGTGGTCGCCATCATCGCCACATCTTTACGACCTGAAACTCGCCATTCTTGATGCATCGGGCAACATCGTCGATGAGATCTCATCCTACGCCGGGATTCGATCCGTTGGCAAAGCGAAAGATACAGACGGCCACTGGCGCATGACGCTGAACGGCAAGCCTGTCTTTCACTGGGGACCGCTGGATCGAGGATGGTGGCCCGCGATGGCCTGCTGGCGCCACCATCGTTCAGCGATGGTCTGGAGATATCGACTATCTGAAAGACGCCGGGCTTCAACGCGATCCATGCTTACATCAAGGTCGAACCACGCTTGTATTACCACTACTGCGATCAGGTTGGCATGCTGGTTTGGCAGGATCAGGTGAGCAGTGGGTCATCGCTGATGTGACTCGACTGGGGACCAGATCCCATGGACGCAGAATGGACCGATGCCGATCATTCGCAGTTTGAAGCTGAATTCGAATCGATGGTGAATGAACTGGAAAACTACCCATCCATCGTCGTGTGGACACCGTTCAACGAAGCCTGGGGACAGCACAAGACCGTGGAAGTTGGCGAGTGGGCCGTTCAGCGTGACCCTTCGCGATTAATCAATATTGCCAGTGGAGGAAACTTCTGGCCGGTGGGCGACATCGTCGACGAACATCGTTATCCACATCCCGGTTTTCCATTCGATGCCAGGCGTTATGCCGACTTTGTCATGGTCGTGGGAGAATTCGGCGGGCACGGTTTGCCAACCGAAGGACACCTCTGGGATCCCAACCGCCGCAACTGGGGCTATGGCGATCTGCCAAAGAACAAGGACGAATACCGAGCTCGCTATATCGAATCGATCCGCTTGCTGACGGAACTGAAACAGCAGGGAATCGCCGCAGGCGTTTACACTCAAACCACCGATGTCGAAGGCGAAATCAACGGACTGGTGACCTACGACCGGCGAGTGATCAAGCTGTCTGCCGACGAACTAAGAAAAATCCATCAACCCCTGTTGGCCGAATGATCACCCTGCCAATCACCCACCGGTGGGTATCTCGCCGGTGGGTCTCCTGCGGGTGAATGGTGACGCCAGCAGGCTCTGCGCCGCTCAGAAGCCGGATTCGTCAGAATTTCGTTGCGTTTCAAACTTCCTACGGCAGCGCCTTACCCTGTCGAGGCAACCGCCAGCCTCTTTCTGAGCATTCACTGCGAGATGGCCCGTGTGCGGCTGAGGCCACCGGCCTACTCGCCTTTGAAATCCGCAGGCCGTTTCGCAGCGAATGCGGCCAGTCCTTCCTGAGCGTCTGGAAGTTCGAGGCATCGAATGTAAGCGTCCGTGTCAGCCCGATAGGCAACTTTGGGCTGAGAGCCTTCATCCAGATGAACCAGACGTTTGGTTTCACGCAGTGCGTCAGCGGGCATTGCAAGCAATCGCTCTGCCAATTCAAAACCGCGCTGCAGCAGTGACACTTCGGCAACAACCTCGTTCACCAGTCCCCACTCCATGGCTTTTGCCGACGAAATCGGCTGGCCCATCATGCACATTTCCAGGGCACGACTCTTGCCAACCAGCGACGTGAGCTGTGCGATCCCGTAACCCGGGGGCCAGCCCAGCAGGATTTCCGGCATCCCAAAACGGGCAGAATGCGTCGCGAGACGCAGGTCCGCCGAATAGGCCGCCACACACCCTGCACCGAATGCGTCTCCGTTCACAAGTGCAATCACAGGCTGCGGCAATCGTTCGAAAGCCAGATAGGTTTCTGCCTGCAGATGGCTGAGCGATCGGGCGGCTTCCATCGATAGTGATCGCAGTTCTTTCACATCATCGCCCGCACAGAAAGCTCGCCCCGCCCCCGTCAGCAACACCACTCGAACGTCCTTCGGATGTCCAAGCAACCATGAAACAACAGAACCAAGTTCGTGCGTCATCTGAACATTCACCGCATTCAGTGATGCGGGACGATTCAGCATGACCGTGGCGATGCGATTCTGAATGTTGACCTGAATGGTTTTTAGTTGTGGCAGAGAACCCATGTTTGCGGTCAGAGACATAGCCCGCAGTTGTTTATCGTCTCCGCGATCGGCTGCAGAAAGTTTGACGATGTTTTCCACAATTCGGTCCACCTGCACGACAGCACGAACGTGGGTTCCTTCGCCAATCAATCGCTCTCCGCAATAGGCCTGCACATCGAAGCGGATGCGACGACCTTCCACCGCCGTCACCTTGGCAACTCCGTGCACCGTTGAACCGATGCCAGCGGCCCCAATATGTCGGATGTTTACATCAACGCCCACTGTTTCTTCGCCGGTTTCCAGGAAGGGGCGCAGAGCTTCGCGAGCCGATCGTTCCATCAGCAGGATCATGTTGGGGGTCGAAAATACTGTCGCGCGAGGGTCACCGCCCAGCGTGATGACCATGTTTGCGTCAACAACCCAGGTGAGTCGCCCAATCGTTCCTGCTGCCAGTCCGGATCTCATATCAGTTTCGTTCTGTGTTGAGTGAATCGCTGCGTGCTGCGCTGCGTTCAGAAGGTAACCATTTCTGGTCATCGACAAAAGTTACCGCCGAAAGTTGTGTTTGGGTCTGAGCATGGAAACAAGCAAACAACTTCCGTCAACAGCAGCCCGTTCCTTGCGAATGGAAGGATCCCCGGAACGCCTCCGAGAAACCTGCTCAACAGGAAACCCGCAGCGGTCTTCGCTCCTGAGCGGATGATTGCCTGTGCTGCTGATCGGTTTCGGCTGACCGGCAATCGCCAATGGGATCGTGGCAGGTGCACGATGGCGAAAGGTGCCTGTAACGACTCGCCCGCGGCCGTCGGCAATTTCCGGACATGGGGCTATCGCCAACACTCGAACAAGGCCATCGATGCCGTATTCGGGGCCGGAAATGCCATTCTCTTGCCGCAGCGTCACGCTGGCGTCGATGCCATGGGATTGCGACGATGATGTAGATGACGATGATGTAGATGTAGATGTAGATGTTGATGACCCTCTGCGATTCAGCCCGGAGGGCTTGCAGAAATTAGCCGGTGGTCGCCGCCGAGCGGCGCACCACCGGTCACCAGCCCACAATCGCCCGCATCCTGAAGGGATGCCAGAATTATACATCGGAGGATTTGATTGCGATTTGAAGAAATCCAGCATCCCTCCGGGATGCAATCTCGTTGTTGGGGCCATTTCCGGTGGTGCGCCGCTCGGCGGCGACCACCGGCTAATCTCTGATGTCCCTCCGGGACGAATCACAGAATTCAGTCTGAGGCGTCGCGCGTTCCAGACGAGTGAGTCAGAATCGCCGCGTCGCCGGAGAATGACGCAGCCAGCTCAACATCTGCGGCAGGCCGAGCATCACTTTGACTGAGCGGTTCCACACGCGAAGAAACCGTCCCTGAGTTCTCCGCCGCCGCCCTCGCCTGCGTCGCCTTGTGGACACTGAACCCAGCAACACAAAACAACAACCCAACAGCAAACAAAACCCGCACGCGGTATCCAAATAAAAGCGAGTGATGCTTCATGATGAAATCTCGTGGTCCTGACGCGGAAAGTTCCAAAGTCGGTTTCCAACATTCCCGTTGAACGGCATCCAATCGCTGCTGGTACCACGTGATTGTCGAACAGCTTCGCGGTCGATTCAGTTTTTTGCCTTCATTGAAACGCGAAAGTCATTCCGCCCGTCTGTCGAAAAATAGAAGCGGAACTCACATGGCAGATTACTTTGACTTAACCACAACAACTGTTTTGGCCACAGAGCGGGACCACCATGCCCTTCAGTCGACCACCAATAACAGCGGACCACCAGTTTTCTTGCTGACGGTCTATTCGCAATTTCCCGGAGCTTGGAGAGTCGTGGTGTGATCTGTGCCTCCAGCCAATCAACGTGGTGACGGAGATCGAGTGAATCAACAGCCGGCTCTGATTTCAATTGCCACGTGTCATAATCGCACTTCCAGAAGAATCCCGATGTGTCGTCGAGTAAATCACCCTTGTTATGAAAAATGCAATGTTCGCGACCGAACAGTGAGTTCATTTCATCTACGTCAATGTGATCGGCTTCAAAGTGAATTGCAGCAAACGTTCCATCTGCTGATGGATAATCAACATCCATGGGAATCAAACGAGGCGGGCTACAATGTGGCCTCAAACACTCTCTGTTAATACCGGATTCTTCGTGATGGACATTTGCCTGACGGTGCACTCGCAAGATCCAGTCACCGCTTGCACTCTCAAACAATACCGCAATCGTGAACTCCAAATCGAGTGCGGCCAGCCATTGCAATGACTCAGCATCTAGTGACGGCCCTGTTGAGGGTGACCGCGACCAAGAAAGCGTGTAGATCTGTAACCACGAATTGCTATCTGATAACGCAGCTCTCAATCGGTCAACTGAAGAACCGAGTTTGCGTCGGATGTGAGCAATGTGCGAATCAATTCGGTTGCTCTCCACTTCGTTTTCGGTCGAAGTCTTGAATGTTGCGGTCTCGGATTGACTCGAGGTCGCAGCATCCAAGCCTAGTTCAAGGCACAACCGACGGACCTCTTCGCTAGTTGTCAAACATCTCAACTCGACAAACGGAATTGAGAATTCGTCGCAGGTTTGGGATGTCGCATTTGTCACTATGACGAAACTCCGTGAACATCAGAGATAATCAAGAATCGAATCGATGAAGTTTCCATCAAGGTCGAAGTATTTTCCAAACTCATCAATGATTCCGTGATGATCATTCCCCAATCCCAAGTTCTTGCCCGGGTCTTTGAGCGACTCGAGGGCTCGACCCCATTCTCGCGATGTGAGGTTCTTTCCAAATTTTTCGTTGAGCGCCTTTGCCGTGTTTTCAAGGAATGTGTGTTCCGGTTTTTGGTGCGGAAATTCTTAATTTCTCGCCGAACAAGACCACCATTTTTCAGAAGTTGCTCGCACAGGTCATTCCCGTTATGCACCAGCACACCGCTGGTGCCGACATGGTAGACGTGTGCGACGTGGACTTCGAGGTTGTAGACGAAGGTTTGTTCGGGGACGGGGGTTGTGGAGACGACGGTGGTCAGGCCGTTGGGCGTTCGCAGAGTTTCGCCAAATTTTAGTGAGTCGGCTCTGACGAAGTCCTGCCGATCTTCGCTCCAGAACGGATGATTGCCCGTGCAGCCGATCGGTGAGGACTCACCGGCAATCGTCAGATCGATCGTGCGGGCCACTCGATGCCGAAACGTCCCCGTGACGACTCGACCGGGGCCGGCGGCGATCTCGGGACACGGCTCTATCGCCAGCACGCGGGCGTTACCGTCGATGCTGTATTCGGGGAAGGCACGCGGGGTTCTGTTGCCTTCGCGTCACTGGCGTCATTTCCACGACACTGCGAGTATGCTGTATTCGCTCCCACGATTCAGCCCGGAGGGCTTGCAGAAATTAGCCGGTGGTCGCCGCCGAGCGGCGCACCACCGGTCACCAGCCCACAATCGCCCGCATCCTGAAGGGATGCCGGAATTATGCATCGGAGGATTTGATTGCGATTTGAAGAAATCCAGCATCCCTCCGGGATGCAATCTCGTTGTTGGGGTTCCGGTGGTGCGCCGCTCGGCGGCGACCACCGGCTAATCTCGATGTCCCTTTGGGACGAATCGCAGGATGTGGCAACAAAAAGAATTCAAAAAGGTGGCAGGAACCGTTTCCATTCGAGATCAGGGCAGGAACAAGGACAGTGATTGATTGGCTATGGGACGATGCGCAGCCAGTCCTGATGTCGACTGACGATTGGGTGGGCATGATGTGGTTGGCACTAACCGACGCTGGAAACGGCAACTTACGACAATCGCCGAACCGTGCAATGAAGATGCGTAGCGGAAGCAGGAATGGACCTGGGTGGCGAAGCCGGGTGTCTTGATAATCGACGAACTCTCGGTTCGATCGGGTGATTGCGAACGTTCGAAGTCCAGCTCCAGTATCCGGCACTCGCTACTTCGCGGTATGCAAAGATTGATATTGTGATAATTCCTGAGGTCTGATAGCCTGGGTGGCGAGCCAGCACGGCGTTTTTCATGCGGATTCCACTGATGATTGTGACGTGCTTCGCACTTGGACAAACCGGCTGTTCGACTCTGATCGCCAGGTCTGGGACAGAACTATGGACGTTCAAATCGATCGAAGAAGTTCATGCCGTCTTTGGCAATCCCATTGAGATACGAAAGAACGAATCTGGTACCACCGAAACCTATCGGACGCGGCGAAAGCTCGCAGAACCTTCAAACGGTTACGGTATGGAGTTTGTCATGCTTTGGGGCACGAGAGAGCCTAAGAATACCTGGACCGAATTGAGCAAGTACGGCCGAACGATTCTTGCCAGCCGACGTGTTGAATTCCGGTATGACAATCAAGGCAATGTCAGCTCCTGGTCTGCTGAGAGTGGCTTCGGCGACTGACGCGCTGGTGCAAAGGACTGCGAACAAACGCGTTCGCCTACCGTCATTTTGCATGACACTCGAAGAAGCTGAATCTCTCTCTTAGGGACTATTTCCGAATGGCATTGGTACGCCATGCCGATTCCTGCTGATCCAATCGATGAAGCGAGTGATTTGCTACTTTTCAACTCGGGATACGAATTGTTGCGGCGTGCAACGTCAACAGGTTTCTTTACGACGCCAGCCGATGTGACTGCTGGCCATCGTTACTGGTCGCGTTTGCATCAAATGGTTGCAGTGACTACTTTGCTGACCATACAGGAACTTCGCCTCCCCCAATGATCGAAATTGATTTGGATTACATGGTCGAGCAGAATCTGAGTGAAGATCACGGACTCAGATTCTGCGATTTCGACCCATGGTACGAGAAGAGGATTGCGAGAAGACAAACAAAACGTTGAAGCGGTGTTGCCATCACCGCGTTACGAATGCCAGGCTCACAGCCGACAATCCGGGCGATGCATCCCTTAACATTGCAGCAGGCAAATGAAGTACGCAGCTTTCCTGAGCGGAATAAACGTCGGCAAAAGACGTGTCAAAATGCCGGTCCTTGCAGAAGTCTTTGAGGAACTTGGACATCAGAACGTCGCCACGTTCATCGCCAGCGGCAACGTCATTTTCCAAAGCAACAAGCGAAAACAATCTCTGATTGAGGACAATGCAGGCGATGCTCTTCGGCAGAGACTGGGGTATGAGGTGAACGTGTTCGTGCGCAGTTTTGACGACCTCAAAACGATCGCGAACGCGGAAACTCTCGACGAACACGAATCAGGGCAGTCCACGATTAATGTCGCATTTATGCGTAACGAATTGGATGCCAAAACAGCTGACAAGCTGGAATCTGTTCGAACCGAACACGATTCATTTCGCGTGATCGGTCGTGAATTCTACTGGATCTGTACAACCAGAATCTCCGAATCGAAGGTTTGGGCACTGCCTGAGACAAAATCGATCCAGCTCCCTCGCAACACCGTGCGAAATATAACGACAATCCGAAGGCTCGTCTCGAAATTCTTCACTGACTAACAACTGACTAACATTGAGACGGGTCCGGAACGTTGGTGTCTGGCTCACACTTCGATTGTGCATGCGTAATCTGCTGGCGCTTCGGAAAGGCCGAACCATTCAATACTCGCGGATTGTCGAGTGCCGCATATGAATCACATGCACTGAAACTGGGCTCGGCGACGGAGTCTGCAAATTCAGTCACTGGGCCCAATCCGGTGGTGCTCGATCCATACCCACAGTTGTGGAACAGATTTGGCCTTCGCGTTCATGGATACCCAAAGTCAGGTTTCAGCTGCTGCGGCTTCAAGCGCCTCGCGACCGACCGGTGGATCTACTTGCCAGGCGATGAGGGCCGTGCGAGCCGCGTGTTCAGACGTGACTTCTTTGATGTACTTAAACTCGTGCATCTGCCGTTCCATCAGGATTGGATCAGTCACCTTTAATGGTGCCAGACTCTGATTGATGACCCATCCAAATGGTTCGATTTCAGCTCGTCGCAGGTCTCGCTGCAGTTGAGCAGCTTCGTGCACCGGGGTCGCTTCAGGCAGCGTGACGATCAGCACTCTCGTAAGTTCCGGATTCCGTAAACGTGGCAACAGATTCTGCACTGCTTCGGGCATCTTACTGGCTTGCCGAGTGACCTCACGATGATAGGCTAGCGCAGAATCCAGCAGCAGGATGGTATGTCCTGTCGGGGCGGTATCAAGAACGACAAATGTATTGGTAGCCTCTGCGACTGCGTCGGCGAACGCTCGAAAGACCGCAATTTCTTCTGTGCAGGGCGATCTGAGGTCTTCTGCCAGCAGCAATTTGCCAGCTTCATCCAGTTCTGCCCCGGCGTTCTGCATCACCTCTGCGGAATACTTTGCAGTTTCAACAACAGGATCAATGCGACTGACTTTAAGATTGGGAAGGCTCTGACCGCTGACCGCCGCTGCGACATGAGCCGCTGGGTCCGTGGTCGAAAGATGAACTTGAAAGCCACGACCCGCAAGTGCTGTTGCGACAGCAGCCGCAACGGTCGTTTTGCCAACGCCGCCCTTTCCCACAGCCAGAATCAGTCCATGTCCCGGGGCCGCAAGCTCTTCGATCAGGACGTTTAACGACGGCGGCAATTCAGCCATCTGCAGGGTATCGAGATGAACTTTCTGAGTGCCCCCATCGAAATCTTCCGGCCTGCCTAGCTGACGCAGCGATTCAATGCCAAGGACTCCGCCAGGCCTCATGCGGATCACGGTCCGGTCCAGCACCGTTAGCG
Organism: Planctomycetaceae bacterium; assembly: GCA_041398825.1. Taxonomy (NCBI): domain Bacteria; kingdom Pseudomonadati; phylum Planctomycetota; class Planctomycetia; order Planctomycetales; family Planctomycetaceae; species Planctomycetaceae bacterium. Next base: position 160,275 of record JAWKTX010000012.1, read on the forward strand.
TTTCCGGCATTGCTGCGATTGCCGCGTCTCCCCGGTGCTGCATCGCATTTGCAATTCCATCGGAGGGATCGGATACCTGAAATACGGCATTGATGACCAGAGACTGGTTGTTGACGCCGAGTGATCTCAATTCGCGACTCGTACGATCCGCCTCGCGAAAAGCGGTGACCTCCGGGCGCGTGACGAGGATTAAGGTGGTGATGTCAGGATTGCTCAACGCTTCAACACTTCGCTTGTAGAGTGATTGTTGAGCCTGCAGTCCAGCGAGCGGTCCGATGCATGATGTGCCAGTGGTATTCGATTCCATGAACCCTGACCACGCCGATGGCAGAGTCAGCAGGCGAAGGGTGTGTCCTGTCGGAGCGGTGTCAAATATCACGTGGTCAAATTCGGCGGTCGCCGCAGAATCTCCGAGCAGTCGAGAGAACTCGTCGAACGCAGCAATCTCAAGGGTACATGATCCCGAAAACTGTTCCTCCATGCTCTGAATGGCTGCTGGTGGAAGAAGACCCCGATAGGGGCCCACCATTCGTTCGCGATACTCGGCTGCCGACTGTTCAGGATCAAGATTCATCCCGAACAAATTGGGTACCGCTTCAACAGGTGTCGGTTTCTGCCCAAGTTCTGACCCCAGAACCTCGTCAAGATTTGAAGCAGGATCCGTCGAAACCAACAGCACTCGTTTTCCGGAATCCGCCAGCCTGACTGCTGTCGCACAGGCAATTGACGTTTTACCAACGCCACCCTTGCCGGTGAAGAACAGATTGCGAGTTGGTGCGTTTAGAAATTCCATTTGCAGGAGCCCCTTCCTGAAGAACTGTGCTGATGACATCAGCGAACATCGACACCAGACGTCTGTGCTGCTGGCAGGTACCCCGGGAGTTCAGCGTTATCAGCAGCAGCCTGTATCTCCGCTGCAGCAGCCATCGGATGCGATGGGCAGTGAAACCCTGGGAAGAGAATCTTTGCCTTGTTCCCGATCGCCCGTCCAGTCGTGAAGCATGTCAAGAGTTGGATACGTGGCCTGACTCACAACTTGATCATTTACCATGATCACGGGAAGGACATCCGTTCCTTTGGTTGAAATCAAAGCATGAATCGTCGTGTTTTCGATGAAAGCCTGCGGCTGCTGCGCAAGATTGTATCTTTCGACTGTGTGTCCTGCATTTTTCAGCGTTTCCAGATCCGCAGCGAACCTGGGAAGTACTGGATCGACTTGAGGTCCACATATGCCGGTCGAACAACACATGGGCTTGTCATAGATTCGAATTGTTTTCATGCGAGCCTTCCTTTCGCTGTAGTCAACGCGGTCGATTTGATTCTGGCACCATCTTAATTCTTACAAGTTTTCATCAAACACAATCGAATCCATTCCGGAATGTTTTCACGAGTCGCAAAGATCGTACGCGCATTCCCGATTCAGACGCCAGCAGGACGGGTTCGGCGCCGGCCAGACGGGTGCTGACCAACGAACGCCGGAAGCAGTTTTTCACCGAACAATCTGGAGACTGACGGACTTGTTGCGATGCGCCATCGTGCTGTCGATGCAGCCGCCCTTCACGTGAGTCCTGCGTTTGCGCGATCCGCCTCGGCCATCAACAGCCGCGTGCCGCAGTCATTGAATCGGCCGGTTACCCCTGCAAATGAAGCGATGGACGGAAGCCCAGAGTCCCTTTGCTGGGTGATTCTGGTAGAATTCACGCCAACTGTGCCGATGGAAATGCGTCGAATCGAGCCGGACACTTTGCGGCTTTGTTCACGTTCGTTCGTTTTGTCTCTGAATTCAGCCAGACGCCTGACTGCAATGACTTCGGTCTTTTTTTTAACGGCGTTATTGCGTCACTTCCTGCCGGAGCCCGATGCTATGAAACTTTGTGTGCGACGACGATTTCTGTTGAGCGGCCTTGTTGGTTTCTTCCTGTGCTGGCATGAGACGGTCGGTACCGCGCGTGTGTTCTGCGATACAAATCATGGCAATCAACAATCGCTGACGAACGAAACCCCGGTGGAGAAGTCGTCGATTGCGGTCGCAAACGGTCAGCTGACAATCATTCAGCGAGCAAAAGATTCCGATGCATCTGACAACAGACTGCTCATTCATTTTCACGGCGCTGTACCTACGGTTCAAACCGCATTGAATCGCTGCAGAGTGCCCGGAACGGTCGCGGTGGTGAACTTCCCGGGGTTGTCTTCTGCTTACTCCGAACCTTTTACAGCTGACCCGAAGTTATTCGAGACCATCCTGAAAGCATGCTTGCCGGGTAGAGATATTGCAACACATGAACCCGATCTGACATTGTCGTCGTTTAGCGCGGGGTATGGTGCGATCCGGGAGATTCTGAAGTCGCGGGAACACTTTGATCGAGTGGACGCAATCGTGACCGCGGATTCCATCTATGCCGGGCTCGATTCAGAAAGCCCGGTGCGTATGGTCTCAGTTACCAACATGCAGGACTTTCTGCGGTTTGCTGACGCAGCGACGCAGAAAAGGAAGGTGTTTATTTTATCTCATTCCGCACAGCGGACTCCATACGCCAGCACAACGGAAACCGCCGGATACCTGCTGAACTCGCTGGGAATTAACCGTACACAAACCCATCAGATACACCAGACCGGATTTCTACCATCGACAACAGCACGTCAGGGTTACTTTGAAGTGATGGGATTTGAAGGCGAGACCGGTCAACATCATATGCAGCATCTGCACAATGTTGATGTGTTATGGAACAAACGATTTTCATTGCCCTCGGTACCTCCCATCAGCGAACCTTGACTGATGATGGATCGGCAGGCACATGCCGAGTATTCGGGTAAATCTGCCGTCGTGCGTTGCTCAACTGATAGCTCAAAGATCTGTGATGCCTCGGATATCGTGGCGAATTTCGCCGGATTTCAACCCCTGAGTCGTACGGGTGACAGAGTCGTTTTGGTGGCAGACGATTTCCCTTTCCCGGCTGCTCGGCATTGTTTTCCGGGGCGATTACGTGGACAATGTCTGTCCCACCGGATCTCCATCCCAGTTACTGTTTCACATCCGTTGTGCGTTGCCGCATCGTATGGCAAACCCGCATCGGCCCACCAGATAATGCCGTGTACTTCCGCCTGGCGTTATTGCCCGGCGTTTCGATTCTCCCACGAATCACGGGCAGTACGGTCGCCTCAAAACTTCATGAGCACAGCAATGAAAATTTCGTCCTACAACATTAACAAGTTGACTGCCTGCGTCTTTTTCGTGGCCTCGTTGATTTGCATGGAGTCAGGTCTGGCGGAAGAAAAGCCGCAGGAACAGATTCATGCCGCTTCTGCTGATGCGTCTGCAATTACCTTCGAAAAAGACATCCGTCCGATTTTTCGAGCCCACTGTTACGACTGCCACGGTGCAACAGAAGAGCTGCAGGGTGGGTTGGATTTGCGTCAGGTCCGGTTGATGCACAAAGGTGGCGAATCTGGTTCTGCAATCCAGCCTGGACGGCCCTCTGAAAGTTTGCTGCTGGAACGGATTCGCAGCGGAGAAATGCCTCCGAAAGGGCACGTGCCAGCAGAAGAAATTGCCATCATTGAAACATGGATCACTAGCGGCGCGAAAACGGCAAGACCTGAGCCAGAGAATCTACCACCCGGTCTGGGAATCACCCCGGAAGAGCGGGCATTCTGGTCGTTCCAGCCAATTGAACGCCCGGTGATTGAAGACTTGTCAGAATTTCCGGCAAATCAGCGCGTTCGCACGGCCATTGATGCGATTCTTGTGAAGTCGTTCCCCGAAAATACAGGCTTTGCGCCCGATGCGGACCGAAGCGTCCTTGTACGAAGAGCCTTTCTGGATCTGACTGGTTTGCCGCCTTCACCCGAGGAGATGGAGACATGGTCAAAGGATTCTGCAGATGACTGGTACGATCGACTTCTGACGGATCTGATGAATTCACCGCACTACGGAGAACGGTGGGCGCGGCACTGGCTGGATGTCGCTGGCTACGCAGATTCAGAAGGCTACACAAATACCGATGCCGATCGATCCTGGGCATGGAAGTATCGCGACTGGGTCATCAAATCTTTAAACGAAGACAAGCCGTTTGATCGCTTCATCACCGAGCAGCTTGCAGGTGACGAGCTGGCTGGCCCGCGCGAAGGTGATTTGACACCACAGCAAATCGATCTGTTGACGGCGACCGGGTTTCTTCGAATGGCCGCCGACGGAACAGGCAGCGGCGCCGACAATGCCGAAGCACGAAATCAGGTTGTCAACGACACGCTGAAGATTGTTGGAACATCGCTTCTGGGGCTCAGTCTGCAGTGCGCGCAGTGTCACGATCACCGTTACGATCCGATTCCGCAGACGGATTACTATGCGCTCAGAGCAGTCTTCGAGCCGACTCTGGATTGGCAGGCGTGGCAGGTACCCAATTCCCGGCGGATCTCGCTTTATACGCAGGCTGATCGAACAGCAGCAAACGAACTGGAAGCCCAAACGAAAGCGATTTCGGACGAAAAGTCCGTGAAGCTCGCGGAATATATGAAGCAGGCGCTGGAAACGGAACTCGCCAAATTTGACGAACCTCTGAGAACACAGCTGCGCGAAGCGTACGAGACCCCTGCCGACAAGAGATCGGATACCCACAAAGAGTTACTGGCCAAACATCCCAGCGTCAACATTACGCCCGGAAACCTGTATCAGTATATTGAATCGTCAAAGGCAGAATTGGCGAAGTTCGACCAGCGCATCAATGAAATCCGGGCAAAGAAACCGCCCGAGGAATTCATCCGTGCACTCATCGAACCGCCAGGGCACGTTCCCCAGACAAAATTGTTTCATCGCGGAGACTACCAGCAACCCAGGTATGCAGTGGCACCAGCTGCTTTGACCGTTGCCTGCCCGGAAGATCAACGAATTGAATTTCCGGAAAACGATCCGAACCTGTCAACGACAGGGCGACGGCTGGCATTTGCGAGGTGGTTGACCAGCTCGAATAACCCCCTGGTCGCACGCGTTATCGCGAATCGCATCTGGTTGCACCATTTTGGAAAAGGCCTGGTCGAAACACCGTCGGACTTTGGCACCCTGGGGGTTCAACCATCGCATCCAGAGCTTCTCGACCTGCTGGCGGACGAGTTTATGAAACGCGGATGGAGCCTGAAAGAGCTGCATCGTCTGATCATGACGTCAACCGTCTGGCGCCAAACGGCATCGTTGCCGCCATCGGGAGGGGATGCGGATCATTCCGTCACAACCATCCCACTGACCAGACGACAGTTGATCCGCCTGGATGCAGAAACCATTCGCGATCGGATGTTAGCCGCATCCGGCCAACTGGACCGCACATTGTTTGGCGTACCGGTCAATATCAAAGAAGATGACACCGGTCAGGTGATCGTCGACGGCAGTCAAACACGCCGGAGCCTGTATATCAAAACCAAACGCAGCCGCCCTGTCGCCATGTTGCAGGCGTTTGATGCACCGGTTATGCAGACAAACTGCGAATTGCGACCCTCCTCCACTGTGGCAACACAGTCACTGATCCTTATGAACGGTGAGTTTACTCTGGGACAGGCTTTCAGACTCGCTGAACGCTGTGCGGCTGAAGCGACGCCGGTTTCACAGTCGGTACTGGATTCTTTAACCAGCATTCCGCGGCCTCCCGTCTCAAACTGGTCTTACGGCTATGGAATGTACGACGCAAAGAACGACCGAACGAGTCTTTTTACAAGGCTAGAGCATTTCACTGGTTCGCAGTGGCAGGCAGGGCCTGAACTTCCCGATGCAAAGTTGGGCTATGTTCTGCTTCACGCCACAGGCGGGCATCCGGACGTGTTGGAGCGAGCGGTCATTCGACGATGGACCGCTCCGCTGTCAGGCACCCTGACTATTGCTGGTAAACTCAGCCACGGCTCTCCAAACGGTGACGGTGTCCGAGGACGAATCGTCAGCAGCCGGTCCGGCAAAGCTGGCGAATGGAGCGTATTTAATGGCGCTGCGGATACCAATGTCGCGGAGCTGACGGTCGAAGCCGGAGATACGATTGACTTCATCACCGACTGTGTAGGAAGCGTGACTTCCGATTCCTTCTCGTGGCCGGCTTCGCTGAAGTTGCTGCCGGTGTCACGTGATTCGAAGGACGGCGTTGTCGCGTTGGATGCGTCTAAAGAATTTCGTGGTCCCGATGTGGAGCCTGCTGCGATCGTTGGACAGATTGTGCGGGCCTGGCAACTAGGGTTTTGTCGTGAACCGCAACCAGACGAGCTGGTTCTGGCAGCCAACCATATTACAGCACAACTTGAAACGTTTCAGCGTAGACCAGATTTCGTTGCCGATGGGCGATCACCAATACAACAGGCAATGACAAACCTGTGTCAGGCTTTGTTCAGTTCCAATGAATTTCTGTACGTCGATTAGAGGAACGCCAGTCTTGCATGTGTGCAGAACCTGCCGGGAAGATTCCATGTTATCGGTGGATCTTGAATGCGGCGGGCCATGAACTCAGGCAGGCATTAGCTGTCCGTTGAAAAATCGGGACGGGCACGCTGGTCGGCTGTTAACCGTCGTGTTTTGGTGTCTCCTGCTCGAGCCGGTTCCGTTCTTCAAGGCTGTCAGCAGGCAGGATAAATTTTCGTCAGCAGGAACGGTTCGAATCTTCGCATCTGCTTCGATTCTCCATCCCAATCGCAACATCGGGGGGCCACGTCCGTGGAATCAGGTTCATCAAAACAAAGCGTCGGCTGCAATATTTTATGCAAAGTCTTGCCGGCACTACTTTCCATGTTGTTTTGCACGCCCAGCGTGTTTGGAGAGCTTATTGCCGGCGCTGCAAAAGTAGATATTACGAATCGAGATGCGGGTCCTGTCGTCGGTCCCCTTCATGCCCGGGCTCTGGTTGTCTCTGATGGAAAACAAACGGTCGCATTCGTCTCCATGGATGTCGTGGCGATAGGAGAAATCGGGCACATTCCGAACGATTTCCTTCCTCGCGTCCGACAGAAACTTCAGGAATCCATCGGACTGTCTCCGGACAGCGTGATTGTGAATGCAAGTCATTGCCATGGAATTCCGTCGGACGATGTGGAGCAACTGACGACAGAAGTCGTTGAACGGGCGTTCCGAAGTATGGTTCCTGTCGTTGCAAATGCGGGAGTGGGTACGGAAGACGGTATTTCCGAAAACCGGCGCCTGAAATTAAGAAGTGGCAAGGAAGCGGATGTTCGACATGCGTATGCACTTCCTCCCGATGACGAAGTAACAGGCGCTGGTCCGGTCGATCCTGAGATTGGGGTGCTGAGGATCGACCGAAAAACAGGCGGAACGCTGGCCGTACTTTATAACTTCGCGTGCCATCCAATACAGGGTGTCCCTGGCGCGAAGAACACAGCGGATATCACAGGATTTGCTTCTGAGGTGATTGAACAGAATCTCAGCGATGATCATGGTGAAGCGGTTGCACTTTTCTTTCAGGGGTGTGGTGGTGACATCAACCCAATCGCTTACAAGGATGTCGCCGCTCCGAGAGATGCACGACCGCTGGGGAATCAACTGGGGCTTAGTACACTGAAGGTCATTCGAAGTATCCAATGCGGTGATGAATCAAATGTACGTTTGAATCATACAAAGCTTGTGCTTCCGAGAGCTGATCTGGTCGACCGAATCCGTCGGCTGGAGCAGGAGCAGCAGACGTTGATGCAAAGTCTTCGCGGCACAAGTCTGAACCTGAAGACATTCATTCCGCTGCTGGTGCAATATCGGATCGATCCGGAACACCCCTCATATTATTCGCACCGCTATCTGCGCGAGCAGGCGACAGGCTCAAATGCCGTCCATCACCTGGACGTTGAAAATCGCGGAAACATTGAGGCTTACATTCGCAATATCCACATCATGGAAGAACTGACACGCATGCAAACCAATCTGGCGCTGTTGAAGAAGCATCAGGCTCAGAACGTAGCGGCCGGAAGTCGTACCGTAGATGTTGAAGTCGCTGCGATTCGTATCAACGATTTTCGATTGCTGACGTTTCCCGGTGAATTGACATGCCAGATTGGACTGAACATCAAACAGGCGGTGGAACACGATCAAACATTCATCGCTGGTTATACGAATGGGTACATCTATTACTGCCCAACTGCGGAGCAATTACAGAATGTCGGCGGCGCGCAGGAGGACAGCGATTGCATTCTGGCACCGGAATGGCAGCAGATGTTTGAGTTGCATGCCACTGGCATACTGAAGAACCTGGACTGACTGAGCTTCGAGCGACGGCTACGTCTGATGCTGACCTGACATTTTCTGCTGTGCAGACCGCTTTCGACTGTGGATTGAAGGCTAATACCCTGTTGAAAAACGGGACTGGCCCGAGCTGGAGACGTGAAAACACGACGGTTGACCGCCGACCAGCGTGCCTGTCCCGATTTTTCAACGGACAGCTAAGCTAAACGGGGGATTTTGAGTTTGTCAGAAATCTGACAGCTTCTGAAAGATGACATGAAACATTGAGTCAGCATTCGTGCGAAGCGGCGGGCGTCTGAAACATTCGGTTTCGGCAAATGCCAAACTTCTGTATAGTCGGCCGCCGATTCTGCGGTTCCGGGTGCGAATTGTAAAAAGGGAGGGCCACCTTTGTCCGAATCAAGTCAAGCGTTCTGGTTTCGCCATCGAGATGGTTATTCGGTGATTGCCTTTCCAAAGGAACTCGGAACCGCTCATATGGGCGATATCAGGGACGCTGCTGTGAAGGTGATTGAGCAACTTGCAGCAGTAAAAACGCCATCCTGTGTGGTTGACCTCACTTCGCTCGATTATATGGGCAGTTCGCTTGTTGCATCCATCATTCGCATCTGGAAGTCCGTCAAGGAAAAAGGCGGACAAATGGTCGTGGTCGCCCCCAACCAGCAGATCGTGGAAGTTCTTCAGACCACTGGTCTGACGAAAGTCTGGACTGTGGTTGAGACATTTGAACTGGCTGTTCACTCCCTTGGCTATTCTCCAGAAGCCAGAGTCGAAAAACGTGAGCGTCGCATACTTGCGTTTGTGGGGCCCGCCGCTTTAGTTCTGGGGGCCATTACCATCGCAATACGTGTGCTGCCACATTTTGCCGCGATCAAACAAACAGCCACGGCACTTGTATATGGAATCATGGGGCTTTCCGTTGTTGCATCTGCCATCTCGACATTTCGCGAGTCCGGCTGGCGACGAGCCCTTTCCATCATTGTCTTCCTGATTGCTGCTCCGCTGCTCGGCTGGTTCGTTTGGTACGAAGAAGTTCGAATTCCTATCGACGATCTAACCCCTCCGTCCGAAGAATTCACTCTGCCACTCCCTCCGCTCAAATCTACCGAATCAGGCGATGAAACTTCTGTTGCCTCCGATGGTGAAGTTTCAGTCGAGGAGTCCTCAGGCGATGAAACTTCAGGCGATCAGGCAGGAAACAGGGCGACCAGGCCTCAGGACAGTGCCACTGACAACGCAGATACTCCGGACCGTCCCATGCTCAGGCTTGAGACAGCGGGCCAGGGCACGGCAGAAGCATCGTCTGTCACGCCTGATGAAGCAAAGACCGATCCCCCTGAGGGCGACGGCTCCGGAATCGAGCCATCGAAGTCTGGCGGACAAGCACCGCCGGCCCCTGCAATCGATGCACCCGATAAGCCCGCTTCAGCCGACATGCCGCCTCCGCAAGACAACAACGCATCTTCCTCGGATACAGCTCCAGCCGCGCCGCAAAGTGATCTGACTGTTGATGGATCGTCTCCAGGGGCGGGCACTCCGGTGGAATCCGTTGATTAGTTCCCGAAATCGCGGGATGCATCCCAATACGACCGACTGACGGGGCCAGTCGACATAACATCTGCCCGTGACGATAGTGCGTTTCCAGGACCGACCAGTCTCGTCCACCGAACAATTTCGCCAATTGAATCCGGAACCAAACTACAATGACAAACGACACGAATCGGTTAACGGCGAGCGAATCAGGGATGGCAACTCCACACGAAGGGTTGCGGGATGAACTTACCGAGCTGCTGGATGTTGTGGGCCCCGGCAAAGTGGGCGACGTTGTCCTGGAGCGAGCCTTTGAACTTAGCGCTACAGACCTGCATCTTGAACCCACGGGCGACGGTTTGCGAATTCGGATGCGGGTGGATGGTTTGCTTCATGAAATTGCCCGACTGCCGCAATCGGCCGCATCGCCCATGATATCACGATTCAAAGTTCTGGCCGGAATGGATATCACAGAACGCCGGTTTGCTCAGGATGGACATATTTCGCTGAACACCCGTCATGGCAAACGCGACGTGCGTGTCGGCAGTGGTCCGACAATCCACGGCGAACGCGTCGTCCTGCGACTGATGCCGGATCAGGAACACTTTACGCAACTGGATGGCCTTGGCTTTGACAATTCAGAACTCAGCGCAGTGCGCAGGTGTCTTGCTGCCCCATACGGTCTGATTCTTGTCGTCGGTCCGGTCGGTTCAGGAAAAAGCACCTCTGTGTATTCATTTCTTCAGGAACTGAATAGTCCCAACAAGAGTATTGTGACAATTGAAGATCCGGTTGAACGTCATCTCCCCGGCGCCTGCCAGATTCAGGTGGAACCCAAAATCGGTTTTAATTTTGCGGACGCTCTGCGCTGTGTTCTCCGGCAGGACCCGGACATCATGATGGTAGGCGAGATTCGCGATGCAGAAACAGCTCAGATCGCCTGTCGATCGGCACTCACCGGTGTCCTGGTACTCAGTACTCTGCACGCAAACAACACCGCATCGGCTATCGATGTTCTGCATAACTTTGGAGTGCCACGAATGGTCATCGCAGACTGCCTGCGAGGCATCATCTCTCAGCGTCTGGTTCTGAAGGTATGCGAAGAGCACCGGGAAGAATACATCCCTGATGAACCGGTCTGTCAGATGCTGGATGTCGATCCTTCGAATGCCGGAACCGTCAAACTGGTTCGCGGAATTCCCGCTGACAAAAACTTTCGCACAGGCTATTCGGGGCGGTGCGGCGTCTACGAAGTGATGGAAATTAACAAATCGCTGCAGAGGGGAATTCTGCAGGGCTCCTCTGCAACGGAACTCATGGAGCTCGCGGAACTGAACGGCATGAAAACACTTGCCCGCTCTATCCGCGACAAGGTTCTTGCGAGAGTGACATCAATGGATCAGTTCCACGCAACTGCGTTATCAATTGGCGAGTAATCGTTTCTGTCATGTCCCGTCGTGACAGCCCATTGAAGTAAGCGACCCGCAAAGTTAATTTTCGGCCGACTGTTGAGCGCCCCGAGGTCGCAGGGCGGAAGAACGCCGTGTGGTGGCAGCCTTCTCAGTCGCAGAGAGATGGCGGATTCAGAATCGACCTCAGTCCGCGTACCGCACTGGATTCCAGTCGTGAGACAATTCGCAGAGCTTATCAATCATCGTCCAGTCTTCACTGCACGCGACAATGCCGGGGTATCTGAGCATGTTCGCTCGGTTATCCATCCATAGTTCGCGGTAATGAACGGGTTCATGATTGTGAACCCAGACGGCGTCGCCGCCCAGCAAGCGGGCAATATGCATGGAAACCGGAAAATCATAGATGTTCGGCGAATGAATGAGTGATCCACCATACTTGCCCATCGCCATCAGTGGATAAATGCTTCCTTTCATCTCATCGGAAGTCCGGCCCTGATAGCCAAGTTGATCAACTTCCCGAGCACGCTGGGTGTCTCGATGCTGAAAGCCGATCAGATAGACTCCCTTACCCACGGGCGATCGATTCTTTGACAAGTCCGGCAATGCATCCAGAACCTGCCTTGCTGTTGCTTCCGGATTGTCTTCGCCACAGACCAGTTTATTCTGCGTGACTTCAACCCACGTCCCGAACTCACCCATTTCCGGCGCGAAGACGATGGAATAAAGCGGAGTATTGTCGTCGTGCAGATGGACGATGATTGAGTAACCATCGCCCGTTCTGTCCCGATATTGTTTCGTGCCATCAATGGGATCGATGGCGATCGCCATCGAGGCATCGTGACTGAACCGTGCCATGTCGCCCGTCTCTTCTTCTCCTTCAACTCGCACGGTCCGCAAAATGGGATCGGCATCACGAAGAGCTGCCACTAACAACTCCTGCACTGACAGATCGGCCAGTGTTAATGCGTCTGTATTAGCATTGCCGGACGATTTGCCTTCCACTGCAATGTTGAAATGACGTAATCGCCTGGCCACCGCGCCGGCCCAGCGCATGACCGGCGGAAGTGCAGTTTGAAGAGCAGAAATGATTTCTGAAGTATCCATGTCTTGATGCCTGTCAATCAGTAAGTATTCATCCTGCAGAAAATCATCGCTCAAACCATCTGCATGATATGCATGGGGATTTCCGTGAGTTCTGTGCAGTGGAAACAAGTGTCTGACTCGAATGGTCTATCGCGTTCCTGAAGACGATTCAGCGTTCCAGCCAGTCATACAGTCGGGTCGGGACGCACACACCGCACGTCTTCTGTAAACCCCGCCAGCCCGGTACGGCGTTGACTTCGATCACAAATGCATTTCCAGCTGCATCGTACATCAGATCGACTCCGGCGAATACACAGCCGGTGACTTCCGTTGCTCGCCGAGCAAGTTCCACTTCACGGGGGGACGGCGCATGCGGCACGGCAGTGCCTTGTTGTGCCACGTTGGCTCGAAAATCTCCCGCGCGGGCTGTTCGTTTCATGGCACCAACGACTTCCCCGTCCAGCAGCAACACGCGGATATCTGAGACCGCCTGAGCTCCGGCACCGGGCTGCAGGAATTGCTGCAGATAAAGGACAGCACCAAGTCGCTCGAGCGTTCGAAAGCAACGCAATGCCAGCTCCGGATCGCTGACTCGCATGATTCCTCGTCCTTCAGCGCCAAACAACGGTTTGACGACAACATCGCCACCCAGCTGTTCGAACATTAACATCGCGGCGTCGCTGTCCTCACACACAGCCGTGGCGGGAACGGGTAAACCTGTTTCCGCAAGTTTTTGTGTCGTCAGGTATTTATCCACCGCACATTCCAGGGATTTCGGCGGATTCACAACACGCACTCCGGACGACTGCAGACCAGCCAGCACATCCATGCGGGATACGACCTGTTCGAGCGTTCCTGGGGGCATCGTTCGAACCAGAATGACATCCAGTGATTCCAGTTCAACGGAATCCGGTTGAGGCACGGAATCCGGTCGAGGCTCAGTGTTGTCGGTATTCCAGCAGCGATACGACACGCCCTGCAACGACATCATCACGGTGACCTTGTCGAACAACAACGGGAAAACTTCATGCCCCCGTGAGATGCCAAATCGACAAAGCTCATGCACGTACCAGCTGTCATGATTTCCAAAGACACCCACCCGCATATTCCGTTGTTCCCGTCGTTTCGAGCGATGTCATGCCATTGGAGGAATGAATGTGGCCGGTCAGAGTGGCCAGTTAGTGCCGTGATTGAATGTGAATCTATCTGATGATCGCATTTTGGCATCAGCTTTCGTGGCGGCAGGTTATTCGCAGCCCGGTCGCAGAAACAGGTTGACTTTCGGCCATCCTGATCTCTCGCACGCATTTCGGGAATCGTTGCGTCATCCAGAAGGGACGCAGCCGTGTTGTTTCATCTTTGCCGATGCTCATTGACTGTTCAGGGAAAACAGCAGCTTGCTCAGGTCAAGCCGAATGATTCCCTTAGCAAAGCTGGCAGCTTATGCCCGAACTGAAACGAACGTCCTGTCTTCAGGTTGTGAAAAATGACAACGGCCGGACTGAACAGAGCCGGATCAAGAGCATAAAAATCGTGGTTCGCAGCTTTGAACAACGACAGGAAGGTTTCACCGTGCGCATCTGAGCTGCTGGACGGCACCTGTGGCCCGATTTCTTCGATCAAATCATCATCTGCCCGCACCCAGAGATTGACGGTGGCGCCGTAGAGAATGGCATCGTTTGTGCGACCAATTCCCTGCAGGTCGTTCTTTGCGACCGGCGGCAGTGGCGCGGTACCGGTTCCGCTGACTACTGTTTGAAGAGGAAACTTCAGTTCATGCAGTTTGTGCATCGCTGTTTCCAGAGATCTGGCCACAACCTGAATATTTCCTGCCTGGGAAGCCGTCGGGGCGACCGCCAGCGTTAGTTTAACTTTGGATGGCAGAGATTCCCGGAGCAAACCGATAGCAGACGCGGTTGGAAGATCGGCGGTCTCCAGGATACCGATGGCTGCATCGTCATCATCGATCGCTTCGAACTCATCAAACAATTCTTCCTTGCGTGCCAGAGCCCGCATGGGGCCGGATCCCATCGCGAAATAGTCGTCCGTTGCGATTTTCCATCCCGCATACTGGCTCATCAAACAGGCTTCCACCGGGTGATCCGTTTGCACCAGAACCTGCGGTACCAGGACGATGGATTCATCCGCGACGTTCAACTGAATGTTTGCCAGATCGGACATGCACATGCGCGCAAGTAACAATCCGGCGGCTAACCCACCTTCCTGCTTCACACCGAAATCCAGTACACGACAACCATCCACCAGATGGCTGTCGATACGCAGATCGGCGGCCAGTGCTGCAGCATGATCGGCGAGCGCATCGGCGCGCCTGTTAAGAAATGAGATACCCAATTTGCTGCGCTCCTGTGAGTTCCTGAACAAAAAACACTGGTCGGAATTGTAAGATTCACGGGATCAATCATCATTCGACCACAGCGAACTATTGCAGACGAGAATGAAATGATCTCTCGGTGTGCTGTTTTGAATGACCACCCCGGGTCAAGCAGATCAGGGGGCCACGGTGTCTGCCGACTTCTTTGCCAGGAATACACAGATGGAAATCCACAAAGAACTGATGAATTCCCGACCCGTAACCGGCAGAGTCGAATGGATTGGCGTCGCTGCCGAACGGATGGCACCGATGCAGGTGAAAACGTCCGTTCAGTTGATCGAACAAGCCGGTATCGAAGGTGAGCATCATGCTCGCCCAGGCGGCTCATCGAAACGACAGGTAACGCTCATCCAGCACGAACATCTTTCCGTGATTCAGTCACTCCTCGACCGCAAAGATGTCACTGTTTCGCCCGAGCTTCTACGCCGCAATCTGGTCGTCTCGGGAATTAATCTGAACGTCCTCCGCCATTCCACTTTCCGGATCGGGACGGCATTGCTGAAAGGAACAGGCAGCTGTCCACCGTGTTCCAGAATGGACGCTAACCTGGGAAAAGGCGGCTACGCGGCCATGGTTGGACACGGGGGGATCACTGCCATCGTGCTCGAAAACGGATCCGTCACTTGCGGGGACAGCGTAAGGATCGAAATCACAGATGCCGGCACACAAAACGAAGATGAGGAATAACACGCGTTCCAGGGATGGGTTCACAACAATCCACTGACAACAAGAAGCCCGGCATCAAAAAGATGACGGGCGACTGGATTCTTGTTGTGGAGGATAACAGCCAGTTGAAGAGCGGGACTGGCTCAGGCAGGAGACCTTAAGACACGATCGTTTAGTGTCGTCCAGCTTGCCTGTCCCGGTTTTTCAACGGACAGATGAGATGAGGCCGGACAATTACTCGCCTTCTGCCCATGACCAGTTGACCAGTGCAGACGTGTAGTCACAGATTTCTTCGGCACCGAAATAGATGGCAATTTCACGGTTGGCGGATTCCACAGAATCACTGCCATGAATCAGATTCATTTGTTTGCTGGCTCCGAAGTCGCCGCGAATGGTGCCGGGAGCTGCGGCGCGACCGTTGGTGGCCCCGATCAGAGTTCGCATGACACTGACCGCTTCTGGTCCCTGCACAATCATCGCCACAACGGGGGCTGAAGTGATGAAGTCTTCCAGTTCTGAATAGAACGGCTTCTCGACATGCTCAGCGTAGTGCTGCTTACTCTGCGCCGATGAAACCTGCAGCATTTTCATCGCAACGATGCCAAGTCCTTTGTTTTCGATGCGAGAAATCACAGAACCAATCAGCCGACGATGCACACCGTCAGGCTTCACCAGAATCAAAGTTCGCTCAATTGCCATGTTTGTTGCTCGCCTGTCAGGATGATGAAAAAAGTTACGATTGAGTGTTATTCGAATCACAGGATTCGCCGTTCAGGCGTCCCGTGTTGCTGAAATGTGCGCCGAATTTTTGTGGTGAACGCGGTGATGGCAGGTCGAATCGTTCCGGCCACCGATGGATTGAAGAATCGATTCTCAAGGCGATCTGTCCATCCGCCGTTGATACGCCATCATCGATCTGCACTGTCATCTGTCTATACTGCGGTCGCCTGCATCAAGTCGACAAATTCAGTGAAAAGATAATGACTGTCGTGTGGCCCCGCGGCAGCTTCGGGATGGTACTGAACACCGAATGCAGGGTGCACAGTGTGCCGAATACCTTCCACGGTGTCGTCATTCAAATTGATATGTGTGACCTCAACATCGGCGGGCAGTGAATCCGGATCGACAGCAAATCCGTGATTCTGGCTGGTGATTTCCACCTGTCCGGTCCGCTTATTCAGAACAGGCTGATTTGCACCTCGATGTCCGAATCTCAGCTTGAAGGTCTTGCCACCGAAGGCCAGGCCCAGCAACTGCAGACCAAGACATATCCCGAAAATCGGCTTCTTACCAAGAAGTCCGCGAATCGTTTCAATCGCATAAGTCAGCGGCTCCGGATCTCCCGGACCATTGGACAGAAACACACCGTCGGGATTCAGTGCCAGGATATCTTCAGTGGTCGATGTGCCGGGGACGATCGTTACGCGACATCCGGCGTCCTTGAGATAGCGAGGGATGTTCAGCTTCATGCCATAGTCGATGGCGACTACATGAGGACCATCCGTTCGATCGGCGAACGAGTGAAAGCTGGTGGGCCGTCCAAGTTCCTGCAGCGATTCATTCCACTGGCAGGAATCAATGTTCATGACCTCGCGCACCAGGTCCTGTCCCACAATATCTGCGCTTTGCCGGGCTTTCTGGACGAGGGATTCTTCGTTCAGATCTGTCGTGGACAGAATGCCTTTCATCGCGCCCTGAGTTCGAATCTGTCGAACGATGGAACGGGTGTCGACGCCCTGAATCCCGATGATGCCATTTTGCTTCAGGTACGCATCCAGCGATTCCGTCGATCGGTAGTTGCTGGGGATGTCGCAGAGTTCCTTGATCACGAAACCCCGAAGAAACAGGCCGCGACTTTCGACATCTTCTTTGTTGATTCCGTAGTTACCGATCAGCGGGTAAGTCATTGTGACGATCTGGCCGTTGTAGGATGGATCCGTCAGAATCTCCTGATATCCCGTCATGCTGGTATTGAAGACGACTTCGCCGCAGACTTCACCATCTGCGCCAAACGCCTGCCCCGAAAACACACTGCCGTTAGCCAGAGCCAACTTTGCCGGACGACCTGCCATTGCGATAGTTCCCGTTGTTATGTTTTTCGAAGTCTTTTTCCTCCGCGCCCTCCGCGCGCAGAATCACCGCAGAGGAGGGAACGGAGATTCAGGGAGTTTTACCAATGCCATCCGCCCCGGAAAAGCAGTCAGCACTGACAGCTCACAGATTCGCAGAATTGGTGCCCACACCGAGCTGACAGCCTGTTGAAGAACGAGACTAGCTCCAGCAGGAGACCCGGAAATACGACGGTTTCCCGTCGTCCTGCATGCCTGTCCTGGTTTTTCCACGGACAGCTCACCGTCCTGCGTCTGCCTCAACCTCCAAACGGGAGAAAGGAGATCGCTCCAGCGTTTACCGCCCGCGGTCCGATGATTACCCTGCCCGCATGTTTGCTTCGCTGTCGGGAAAACGAATTGTTGTGACAGGCTCTTCCAGTGGAATCGGTCGAGCCATCGCATTGTCCTGCGCAGAGGCAGGGGCCGATATTGTGGTCCATTGCCGCAGCTCAATCGAGCAAGCCAATCAAACCGCGGATGCTGCTCGCCGGTTGGGAGTTCGGGCTGAGGTTTTCGCGGCCGACTTGTCAGACTCGACCTGCCGACAGAACTTTGTTGACTGCTGTTTTGATTCCGGAGTGGTTTCCGCGCTGGTCAACAATGCAGGAGCTGACCTTCTGACCAAAGAGTTGAAGAACGCTCCGTTTGCTGAAAAGCTCGGCGCATTACTGCAAACCGATGTCGCGGGGACTGTCGAACTTTCCCGCGCGTTTGGCCACCGATTTCGCGAACATCGTCGGGCCGATCCCTCCTGTCCCCTACCCTGCATAATCAACATCGGATGGGACCAGTCTGACCGGGGAATGGAAGGAGACAGCGGTGAGCTCTTCGCCACGGCCAAGAATGCGATCATGGGCTTCAGCAGATCGCTCGCGGTAAGCCTTGCACCAGACGTTCGGGTCAACTGCATTGCTCCTGGCTGGATTCTGACCGCCTGGGGAGAAGGTGCAAGCGATTACTGGCAGCAGCGTGTGTTGGACGAGACTCCGATGAAACGGTGGGGCACACCCGAAGATATCGCCAATATGGCCCGTTTTCTGCTGAGCGACGAAGCTGGCTACCTGACGGGTCAGGTGATTAACGTCAACGGCGGAGCTGTTCGATGATGCCATCGGCACCCTCGCTGAATGGCGAGTCGCAGGGATCAGCCGACCACCTCTTATTTGTCACCGGTCGCCTTGCGGAAGCCAGCCTTCGCGAAGTGCTCGCGCCGATAAGTCAACAGAAGAACTTCACCTATGACATCGCTGTCCCCGGCATTCAGGTTGCCGCTTTATTGCATGTGAGCCTGCTACTCCGGCGACTGGTCATTCCTCCAAAAACCACGCGCGTTGTACTTCCGGGGTGGGTGCAGGGAGACCTGAATCTTCTTACCGCGCACTTCGGCCTTTCCTTTGAGCGTGGTCCCAAAGATCTGAGGGATCTTCCCGAATACTTTGGACTGGGCAAACGCCGGACAGTTGCGCTGGATCGTTACAGCATCGCTATCATCGGCGAAATCAATCACGCCACGCGGATGCCGCTGCAGGATGTCCTGGCCGAAGCGTCGTCACTGGCTGCCAGTGGCGCGGATCTGATTGACATTGGATGCGTTCCCGGTGAATCGTCGCCGCGTGTTTCGGAAATTGTTCGTGCGGTGCGGGACCTGAATCTGCGAGTCTCCATCGACAGTTTCGACCAGAACGAAGTCGAACAGGCGGTGCAGAACGGCGCCGAATTGATCCTCAGCTGTAATCATTCGAATTATGACTGGGTGACCCGACTGGGTGTCGAGGTGGTGGCGATTCCTGACAGCCCGGCGGACACGGAATCACTGGAACGACTCGTCCAGAAGCTGACGGCTGATCGAGTGGCATTTCGCATCGATCCCATCATCGAACCCATCGGCATGGGGTTTACCGCTTCCCTTGAACGCTACATGAGGGCCCGACGCCGCTTTCCGGATGTCGCGATGATGATGGGCATCGGGAACGTCACCGAGCTAACGGAAGCCGATTCAGCCGGGATGAATATGCTGCTGGCGGCCATCTGCGAAGAACTGGGCATTCAGAGTGTTCTGACAACTCAGGTCATTAACTGGTGCCGGACGGCCGTGGCAGAATTCGACATCGCGCGGCGTCTGGCTCATCATGCGGTTACGCAGCAGGTCATCCCCAAACATCTGATATCGTCGCTGGTCATGTTGCGGGACCCTCGATGGACCGTACGAACCGCAGAGCAACTGCGAGCACTGGCAGATCGACTGACGGACTCCAACTTCCGCATCTTTGCTGAAGCGGGCGAATTGCATCTGATGAACCGACACGGACACTGGACCGGAACGAATCCGTTTGACTTATTTGCGTCGGCTCAGGCAGTCACCAACAGCCCGTCCAATCAAACCCATGCAGAAATCGACGCCAGCCACGCGTTCTATCTCGGCTACGAACTCGCCCGCGCGGAACTGGCACTGCAGCTGCATAAGCAGTACGAACAGGACGTTCCGCTCCGCTGGGGACTGCTCAGCAATGGCGGCGGTCACAATCGCCATCCGGATAACGAATCGGCCCCATCCTGAACTTTCCATGCCAGTCCTTGTGACGCTGACAGAAAGGGTCGAAGGGAGTTTCCATTGAGTTCGCTGCAATGTGGCCGCTGCAGAGGAACCCATCGCAGGTTCAGGGCGAAGAGACGAATTGACGCCTTCCCGCGTCGAGTTGGTTGAAAATCAGCCACAAACAACCGCAAATGGAATTTTCATAACCTGTTTGATTGAAATGCGTTACGGCGATTTTGGAAACTTTCTTCCACTGTTTGGAGAAAATGTCGATAGAATCTCAGAACCTTTTTCCGTTTGCTGATGTCTAACGGGCAACTCCTCCGGGAGACTGACTGCGGTTCCGCCCATGAATTTTTCAGGACCGCAGTGGTTCGAAGGTGCAGAAAATCACCTGAACATTCAATTCTGTGTGTCGTCCGACACGTTTCGTTTCATCCGGATACATTTTAACCAAACCGTTTGAGAGCCAGCGTTGGCTTTCACCAAAATTGGCGTTGTCCACCGTGGCGACGCAAGCCAATGGACCGAATAAGCCCTGCGGGGATCGGGACCAGTAAGAGGAGGCAGAAACATGCTGCTGACAAACATTACCAATGCCGTCGTCACAACTACTCAGACAACACTGAGCAACGTGATTGCCGAGCTGCGTGTGTTTGCAGGCCTCCTCGGGAAGATCGGATCGGAACCGATGGGAATGCCGCGCGCGAAATACCTGCAACGGTATGCGGCGTCGCATCAACAGGAAGGATTGCAGGACACACCAGTCGATCGCTGGCATCGCTTAGGCGGTGCCATATTGAGTCGCCTGATGTCGTCGGGCAGAACAGTGCCCATCTCCTGTTGCTGTTGTCCATCTGGTTGCGGCTGCCACAGCTAAAGCGTTGCCTGAGCTTCCCGCGGAGTCCTTCTAACCAGGATGACTTTGCGAAATTCAGGTCAGTGCTGTGCGAGCCGCCGGAAGGTGTTGACTGCCCGTTATCGGGCACACCTTCAAGCGTTCTGCCAATCGATTGTTGCTTTGCCTAAGCATCGATTTGCAATCGCCCTCCACCGCGAATTCCTTCGTCCCTGCATTATGCATTGAGGCTGGATCGTTCGTTCACGAATGTATCAGCCACTTCAATGAATCATGTCGGACGATTACTGTAAGGATTACAGATGATGTCCGCCCGAACTCTGAATGAAACTGTGATTGCCGCTCAGAACGGTGACCGCGAAGCGTTTGACGAACTTGTTCTTCAATTCGAATCGCGAGTTTTTGGTATTGTTATGCAGCGACTTCGAAATACCGCAGAAGCGGACGAAGTGGTTCAGGAAGTTTTTCTGCGAGCTTTTCGAAAGCTGTCTCAGTTAAACGAGCCTGACCGGTTTGCCGGATGGTTGTGCCAAATCGCGACTCGACTCTCCATTAACCGAGCAGTTCGACGTCCCAACGAGTCACCCGTTGAGCCGGAAACATTCGAAGCGCTTCAGGTTGCTCCCGATAATCCATTTGATCACCTGCTGCGGCAGGAAAGTATCGAGCAACTGCGAGATGGCCTGAACCGACTGGGCGATCTGGATCGTGAAACTTTGTGGGCCTTCTACTTTGAAGGATCCTCGCTGAAGGAGATGAGCGATCAGTTTTCCAGCCCGATCGGGACCATCAAGCGACGTCTGCATACCGCTCGTGGACGTTTGAAAGATGTGCTGGGGACGTTGGCCCCAGCTTAGCTTTCCTGTCATGGTCGCTAACTGTCTGATGAAAAATCGGGACAGGCAGGCTGGACGGCTGTAAACCGTCATGTTTTCAGGTCTCCAGCTCGAGCCAGTCCCGTTTTTCAATGGGCCGCTAAGCTATGATCCGTGGGACGCTAACAAGATTGAAGCCTGGTTCGCGAGAACCAGGCTTCGTTTTTTCGAGCCTTGTCAGTGCCCCGAATGTGACCATGTTATTCCGGATGTGGTGCTGGAGCCCTGACTTAGTTGCAGGAAGGCCCGATCCTGTATCATTCAGATTCTTTGCGGTATTGCATGTCAGTGAGCCCCACTGCCAGACCATAGATACCACAAACGCTTTCCGTGGGAGGCATTCGGCTTTCTGCCTGCAGCCAGGCAATAGCAGCGTTGTCCAGACCGCGACGAGCAAAGATTCTTCCGATCGTCTGAAGAACTTCTTCACGCCAGACAGCGTTATTGATCGCTCCCACGGCCTTGTAAACGGCCTCGGGAGATTCTGCGTTGGTCGCGGCGAAGAAAAAGATTTCGTTGAGCACAGCCTCGCGAAGACCAGGAAGCTCGACAACGTCTCTCTGCAGAGCATTTACAGCTTCGGGCAGACGGTTGCTTCGGGCCATTTGCCACGCTGTTACCAGCCTGGGCCCAACGATAATCTCATGAAGCGCATCAGTCCGCTGGGGAAGTGGTACGGCAAGTGACCCATTGGATTCTTCGCTGGCAGCAAACGAGGTGCCCGTTCGGGTTGCCGCGGCTCCAAGCATACCGGCCAGATGGTCAACCATGACTTCCTGTTTTAATCCGGAAGAAGCGTCGTCAAACACTGCCTGGATGACAGGAACGCCTCCGCCTCTGACAATGCGTGCGAGGCTGACCATTAAATCGAGTCGACGTTCTTCTGCCAGGACGGCCAGTTGATCGATCTTGCGACGATAGTTTCTGAACGTCGTATTCACCTGTGTGTCTGAGGCAATTCGCATTTCGCTGCGAATGCGTCGCTTGACCTCCGAATCGCGTTTTTCGACTTCCTGAACTGCCCGACGCGTTTCCGCCGTCGGAGGAGCGATCCGAAATGCGGTTTCCACAAGCCGCCGCAATCCCTTTTCGGCCAGTTCATTATTTTCGCAGGCGATGGCTGCTTGAACGAATTCTGTCAGGGCAGCAACTGCTAAGTCACCTTCCAGTGAGCCCCTGACGGTTAACTGCAACGTTTCAGCGATTGACGGTACCGTTTGTCGCTCACCGTTCAATGGCGTTTGGATCAGAATCGCGTCGCATTCTGTTAGTGATTCCTGTGACTTTCGATGACTTGCGATAATCGCCTTAACTCGGGCGCCCACCAGCGGGTGCACTTCTGCAGCAGCAGCAGAAAGGACTTGTTCCTGCTCCGGCGTCAATTCGGAAAGCTCTGCGACAATCGCGAATGCGTCTGCTTTTTCCTGAATATCACCTCCCTGTTTGGACCAGGTCATTGCCGCATTGAACTGCGCGTGGTTCGCCAGATCGGCGGTGATCGCAGTTCGCAGGGGGCTTTTCCAGGCGAAGACATCGCTTGCCGCAAGTGACGGTCTGTCAACAGATCGCAATGAAGCCGAAGTGAAGAACCACGCAGCACCGGCCATTGCATCACGATTGATGATGATGGAATCATCCCGGCGAACTTTCTCGATGATCGCGTTGACTTCATCGGCGCGACCTTCTGCAAGCAACACCGAGGCAATTGACATGGATGACTCAAGTGCCATTCGACCGTTTCGCGGAATGTCCCCGATGAGTGCGGTGGCTTTGGTCAGACTTGCTTTCGCTGCGTCCGCATTTCCTTCTCGCTTGCGGCGCCAGTAATCCAGGACACGTGGTTCAATCTGATAGTAGCCTGCCTGTCGATCGACAGTCAGCATTTGGGAGAATTCCTTCTCCGCTGCTTTTTCGTTCCCTGTCCGCAGGAAAACATCCGCCGTCAGCCGCCGGGCGTAGGCTTTGTCTCGATTGGCAGCATGTCGGGCTGATTGAATCATTTGCATCGCATAGGATTCAGCTTTCGCGCGAGGGTCGTTGGCAGCAGCTTCCGCCGCGGCCTTTTCCCGAGCCTTCTTTTCCTTTGCTTCGATGTCAGCAGGATCTGGTCCAAAACTTCCGGGTACGTATTCAATCCCCTTTGTGAGGTCTTCCGGGATTGCGGGCGGTTGATTCAGATAGGCCGCCACACCAATTCCCAGGCCAATCGTCACCGCACCAGCGATTCCGTACATCACCATGGAATTGGAGCCGGACTTACTGGTTCCTCCTGCTGCAGCGACGGGTTCCACCGGAGTTCGACGAGCCGGGGCTTTAGGGGCGGGCTTGGCATTTGGATCCGGAGCAGTGAAGACAGGCACCATGCATTTTTCGTTTGCGCAGCGAACCTGTTTTCCAATGGCCGACTTTGGCACAAACCCAGGTTTTTCGCACATCGGGCAAATGACTCGATGCAGGCAGCCCTTGGCTGGTTTTGGCAATGCCTGAATGGCGTTCGAAGCCGGGCCTCCGCCCCCCAGGCCAAACGGGTCTTCCTCGTCGGTGGTCGCTTTGATGGGCTTGATGCCAACGGGAGCAGGTTTCGCTCCCTTTGCGGGATCCGCCACCCGTTTTTCGGACGAAGGTTTCGCTGGTGGCTTTTGTGGTTTGCCCTGCGGCGCCTTGCGTTTTCCCTTGTCGGAACCGTCCATGGCCGCGCCGCAAAACGGACACGCCACGGCCTCGTCATCCAGTACCGACTGGCCACAGGAAGGACAAAACTTCAGATCCATTGTCTTACTCAGTTGTCAGAAGTGTAGAAGCACGCAGATCTGCAGATGTGGGATGGCCTCACCAGCAAGAGTACGTCGAAAGCGGCATCCACACAGGAGCAGGTCAGTCATCTTCTGAAATTCGATTTCACCCGATGATGTGTCGGGAGGAGAAGTCTAGTTCAGGCGATGAGTATGTGCGAACAGAAGAAAGGCATCAAACCCATGACCCATTCACATTTCGGGCTGCAATTCTGCAGTTGGATCAGGACCTGAGACAGGAACGGCTGTGGAAAGGACGAGGACAGGACCATTTTGAGACGAGAAGCATGGCGGGAAGGTTCCGGAATCACGCAAACTTCCCTGTTTGAAAACGAAAAAGGACGATGGGGTTCAACCATCGTCCTCTTTTTTTGTGTTCGTCGAGCGGCTCAGCTCGGAAAAGCTGGTTCCGGAGTCTGTTTAGTCCTGATAATCGACTTCGATGTAGTCCTTCTTGATCCGCACGTCTACGGCGTATTTACCGTAGTCATACCGAACGCGATCACCGTTTCGCTTGCAGCTCACCAATTCGCAGCCACATGTTGGAACGCAGATCTGAATCGCAACGCAGGCAGGCTGCGTGTTGCATGGATCACAGGGATCGGCACATGGATTCTTGACGATGATCAACTTCGGCTGCGCACAAGGCGCCATTTCGTCGCGATCTTTGTACTTGACGTGGTGGAACATGGGAACCGCTGGAGCAGCGTCCATTGCGTAAACGCCGTTGTAGTCGGGCACCGGTGGTGGAACCTGTCCTGCGACAGCATACCCCGACAAAGCCATACAAAGAGCCATCAATTTCGCTACAGATTTCATACTTCGACCTTTCCTTCCGTGCACAAATGCAGATTCGACCTCAATCGACTCGCCAGAATTCGATCACGGGCAACGGTCGCCCGAACTGTTTCCTGAAGGATTCCCTTAAAAGAGCCCCACGTCAATTTCTTTCACGGAGCTGTTTTCAGATTGCCCCTCATGAAGGACAGATACACCGAGAAGCGAGCTCGGGAATTATAGGAGGCTGGGGTGAATTGGCGAGCCCAAGGCGAATAGTCGCATAATTCGGGAAAGATCGTCCACGGGGAATGAGCGAAGTAGACATTTAGGTTGACAGCTCTGTGCCCGATTTCAGGCACTTCTGAATGCTGCCTGCAGTCAACAAATCGATCAGGAAAACAACGTCCTGCTACCATCAGAACTCGTTTCGAGGGCCAGCCTTCACGGTCGGCCGCTCGCGCATGAAAAAAGCCCATCCTGAAGGGGATGGGCTTTGAAGTTTGCTTTGATCTGTTTTCTTCGTTTAGTTGCTGGAAGGTCCGGCACAGCGAATCAGATGATCCTTGTCAATGTAGACAACTTCCACAGACTGATCGGTGTGTGTGAACGGGATCGGCCAGTAACTTCGGATGGTCTTGTCGTAGTATACTGTACACTTGTAGTGGCAGTGGTGCAGGCGACAGGGACCAACCAGCGGGTAGACTTTACATTCATCGAGTCGATCGACGATCGGTTCTACCACGATCCGAACGTTGTTCATCGCAGTTTCCTGGAAGAACGCCATTCCGCCGGAGCCGTCATTTGGCAGTGCCCGCATGACCTGATCTTCGCTCGGCGGGTCAACGCAGAAAATGGGAGCATTTTCGCCATTCACCGGGTCCAGAACCGGAACGCGGTTGTAGCGTTCGTCTTCCCAGAGTTTATCTTCCATGCGCTGGCTGAGGACTGCCGGGACGGGAACAGGAGGCAATGTTTTCCAGAAGGTCATATATCGCCACGTCACACCCACGAATCCGCTGGTCAGCGTACAACCGCTGTTCGCGAACGTCATCAGGCAGATCGCCGTCAGCACGACCCCTCGTCGTAGTTGCCTGCCAAACGTCTGCATCGCGTTCATCCCTGATAGAGTCTTGGGGCACAGCCCAGTCGAATTACGAAGCTTTCAATCACCGTTTCGGGTTTGCTGGTCGAGACCTCGTCCTTCTCAGCAAGCACCATACACCGAACGTCCTAGTTGGTATCGATCCGACATCCCTCGCAACTTGTGAAAATATTTCGATTTTGAGGATCAAGCTGCCGGAATCGATCAATTCGGTTGTTTTGATCATTCCTCGTGGATCGGTTGAGGGTGGCCGACGTCTGGGCTAAAACCGCCCGAGTTGGGCACAATGTTGCGAAAACAACGAATCGACCGCGATTTGAAAGTCTGGCGGCAAAATCTGCCGGAATTCAGGACCCGGTGGCAACGGTGCCGCACGAGGATCGAAGTCGCTGTTTTCCGCGACATTCGACCCGGACATCATCGCCCCTCGCAATCTTGAAAGCTGTCCGATGCGTTCTTGTTTCTTCTGTAATTTTGTTCAGGCTGTTGCGCTGACGTCGCTTTTGATCAATTTGTCTCCACCGTTGTCAGCGCAGGATGATGATGACTCGGGACCGCTTGCTGGACATATCGTTGGAAAAGTCTGGCACACTGGAGTGCCGTTTGAATCGAGTTTCTCCTACCTGCAGGACCTTCGAAAAGAGTTGGGGATGCCCGATTCGCCCATGGTCTTCATGGCACCGCGTGTTTCGCTGGGGCCCGGGACTTTTGCGAAATCGGCCCCGGGGAAGAAAGAGACGCCTACCGCTGTGAAGGGTACGTTGTTCGTTTTGCAGACACTGCCCCAGCTAAGCCTGAACAATCCAGTGTCGTTTTCTTTTGTTGGGGACGAGCAGGAGTTCAAACGTCGCCTGGACGCAGATGTCGCTGCCCGGGGGCCGGCGACCGAGCTCATTGGAGAAGGTGATCGATATGAGGTTCGAATCAACCTGGACAGGTTGATGGCAGCCGACAAACAGGCATCGAATGCCGAGGACAGCGACGGAGAGACGCCGAAAGTCCGAAGTTTTTCCATCATGATTCAGGCGGACACTTCAGTCGGAGGAAATGGCAAGCCGCCGAAGTTGGCGAAACCTTTGAAGGCCATCTCAACCTTTTATCGCTACTTCGAAGGCGTGATGTATGCAAGTTCGTCGCGGCTACTCTATTCGCTCGATTTGCCAAATCAGGATGAGTTAAAACTGGCGGAAGAACCGAGCCGGCATGACCTCTACGCGGACTTCGACTTGAGAGAAGTTCCGCTTGAGTTGAAGCGAGGGTTCTGGGCCACACTGGAATCCTCGGCATCAACGCTCCTTCAGCGGTATGACAATGAACAGCAGAGCGACTATGCACTGCGACGGGTGCTCGGCGAAGGTAAGTTAGAGCTGTTGCGGGCAGCAATGTTTGATGTCGACAGGGCGTTGTTTTCGCTGTCTTTGTCCCCGGACGGCGTCGAACCCGTGGTCAGTCAGTTAAAGATTTTTGCTCGCGAGAACAGCCTCCTGGCTCAATCCTTCGCTGCAATGAGTCGCGGAAACAGTCAATTGGCTGTCCTGAAGAGCGACGACGCTCCGTTCGTGCTGGCGACGACCGTGCAACTACCGGACTGGATCCGACCGTTTGCCGGCACCTTTGCAGATTCCGTACGCATGAAGCTGCGGGTCGCAGCCGGCGGCGATGACGGTGCCGGAATTCTTGTCGATAATCTGATGCAGCCAATTACGGATTCTGTTCAATCCGGAATCCTCGATGCCGCGTGCAGTCTTCAGGGGTCGATGGAAGAGGGGCTTGTTATCGCCGCCGGCGTCCGTTTGCTGGATGCCGAACATTTTCTTACCAGTCTTGAATCACTGTTGCTGGTGCATTCGGATCCATCACGGATTTCTGTAAGCCGTTCACTGCTGGGAGATTATCAGGTTGTTTCCATTCGAAGCCCGATGACAAAAATTCCGGGCCTCAAATCGTCTCCAACGGTCAATCTGCATCTGGTTGCAACCGGGTCCTGGCTTTGGATAGCTTCTGGTGGCGATGCATTACCCACCAGTCTTCTGGACGATCCAGCTTTGCAGTTTCTTGGATCTCTCGTGAACTCAGACGTTGAGACTCGAGAGCGGGCGGGCGAGGCTATTCCACTGTTGGTTCGTTTCCGTCTCGACAAATGGCTTGGAGAATCGGATCAACAGTTCAATCAGATTCCGCAGGAATTGCTGACACAACTGGAAAGATGGATTTCAAGAGTGACCAGCCCGAAGGTAATTGCCATCACCATGAACGGCAAGGCGATGAACCAGCCGGATCCGCAGAAAACAGAATTCAAAAGCTACGCGAAGAAAGTCTTCAGCTCACAGAATTCTCAACTGGAAATTGTCGCTCGCGCGGCGGGACAGGAACTGATGATCGACGCAACGGTTGGGACCGGGGTCGCTAAATTCTTCGCAGCGCAGTACATTGAATCGCAGAATCGGATGTTTAGTGGTATGTCGTTCGATTTCCAAATGCCGCAGGGCGGAAAGAAGAGTCAGAGAGTGCGCATCTCTCCGTAGGTGCCCGACACCACAACTGTGCGAAACGCTGGCGGTCCGATTCAACCCTGTTCCGATTCAGAGACTTCACGAACTTCACTGAGCTGGCTTTTTGGATGACTATTGACGGACCATCCCAACCGAAACCGAAATCCACGAGTCGGAAGCTTCGCGACTACCGAAATGATCATTACCACCCCGGTCGCGGTTTCTTCACCTGCATGGCTTGGTACTTCGTGAGCGTATTGTTCGTGGAATGTGCCTGGAATCCACTGTCGAGCGTACGAGTCTGGTTGTTGCGTCTGTTTGGTGCAAGCATCGGAGATGGCGTAGTGATTCGGCCGAATGTTCGCGTCAAATATCCCTGGCGTCTGACCATTGGAAACGATTGCTGGATCGGGAGAGATGTCTGGATTGACAATCTGGATGATGTTGTGCTGGCGAGTGATGTTTGTATTTCTCAGGCAGCCTATCTTTGCACAGGAAGCCACGACCACCGATCGGCGACGTTTGAATTGCAGACTGGGCCCATCAGAGTGGGACATGGGGCGTGGATCTGTTGCCGAGCCGTTCTGCTGAAGGATGTCGTCGTCATGCCGATGGAAATTGTTTCAGCCAATGCTGTGCGAACTTCCATGGGAAACATGGAAGGTCAGGCCCCGGATTCATCGAAAGTCCCGGGCAATTAGATGGCTTTGTTGCGATGTTCGCCCACCCGCTTGTCGCGCTGCTCAGAAGTGCTTACTCTGACGCGTCCGACAAACCAGCCGTCTGCCCTTCGCGCGGATGAACGTTTCCATGCTGGATTGGCTCTCATCTAAACGTTTACGAAGTTGTGTCTTTTCAATGACAGAGTCGCATACAACGGATGGCGTAACGGGAACCGGTGAACGGCCGCTGCGCTGGTTCGAGGGCATCACAGGTTATCAGTGGCTTGTGCTCTTGATCGCCTCACTGGGATGGGTTTTCGATGTCTTCGAGGGCCAGGTGTTCGTCGCCAGTATGAACGACGCAATGCCCCAGTTGCTTGGGGCAAGCTCAACAGCGGTCGACGAAGTGACCCGCAAGGTCATCGCCTCGTGGAATAACTACGCTCTTGCTTCGTTTCTGCTGGGCGGAGCTTTCGGTGGAATTCTCTTTGGAATGCTCAGCGACAGAATCGGGCGTTCCAGGACGATGATCATCACGATCCTGTTCTATTCCATCTTCACCTGCGTCACGGCACTTGCAAATGCTCCCTGGCAGATGGTGGCTCTGCGATTCCTGGTTGCGATGGGTGTCGGCGGGGAGTGGGCGGTAGCCAGTGCCATGGTGGCCGAGGTGATGCCCCGCCGTTCGCGGGCAGTGATGGGCTCAATCTTTCATGCGTCCAGTGTCTTCGGAACGCTGATGGCGGTCGCCGTGGGCTATTTTATCATCAGTGCTCAGATCCTGGGCGAGAATACCTGGCGACTGGGATTTGTTATAGGCGTCGTACCTGCACTGTTGACGGTATTCATTCGCTGGAAAATGCGGGAGCCAGAACAATGGGTCGAAGCCAAGAAGCGGGAATCAGAGGATGCGACCCAGGCAACCGGATCACTGCCCGACCTTTTCCACAGCAAATACATTCGCAACACCATCGTCGGCACAGCCCTGGCAACGATTGGTCTGACGACATTCTGGGGATGCCATATCTACGGCAAAGACACACTGAAGCGTCGCGTCGACAAGGATCAGGAAATCGTTCTGACCGAAGCGGGTCTGGGTGAAATCGACTGGGAATCTGCAAATGAAGAGCAAAAGGCTGCTCGAGATACGGCGATGCGAAATCACAAGAGCGTTGTCAAACGCGAAGAGATGACCGGGATGTTTCTTGTGATGGTGCTTGGCGGCGGATTGGGGCTCGTGCTGTTCGGAGCCATCTCGAATGTCCTCGGACGCAAGGGGGCATTCGTGTTTTATCATGTCGGTGCGTTTGCCGCCGCAATGATCTTGTTCTTTGTGCTGGCTCCAGGTGACTATTCCAGGACCGTGCTTCTGTTGTTTCTTCCGGTGTTTGGATTTCTGACGCTGGGAATGCATGCGGGGTATGCCGTTTACTTTCCGGAATTGTTTCCGACTCGCCTTCGCGGTACCGGAACCGGATTCTGTTTCAACGCAGGCCGGATTGGTTCGGCTATGGTGATCGCAATTTCCGCTATACAGAAATGGACACCGTCCCAGTCGTCGCAATATATGATTCCATTGTTCGCCGTCGGCGTCGTTGTCACTCTTCTAGCGCGAGAAACCCGGGGCGAAGAGTTGCCCGATTGATCAACCGCTCAGAAGAATCTGAGCGTGTTAAACGTGTGAAATGCGAGGCTGGGGTTTTTGCCTCACCCGTCGCCTCAGCATTGAGCGGGTACTGATGTGCGAACGGCGGTTTCCTGAACTGACCGTTCCAGATTTGCGACGGCAAATTCCCGAACGCGGAGTTACTCCGGAAGTCGTTCGAACAGAGTCTGGATGCGCAGCACGGCGGCGTTGCCCGGAAAAGTATGAAAGGTGTGCACGACAAACCCCTCGCTCAGCAGATCACATTTCATCAGGCTGATGCATTCCGGGCTTGCTGGACTACTACCGGGAGTTACTGTGGCGAGTGTGGCAGTCCTGGCGTCGAATTCCAACTCCTGATGCAGCTGCAGGTAGATGTCCAGCGGAACGGATTCCAGCTGATAGCTGCAATGGTAACGCATTCTCAACCCGTCGATCATGTGCGTCCGGTAGCCGATCAGCCTGCGATCAATAATCCGCATTTGCACCGGCAATGGTGCTTGCTTACACGTGGCTACTTCCGTGAGTGTCCCTTCCGGGGACCGATACTCGATGACATGGCCGTGGTTTGTGAGTCGCATGACGGCTGTATCGTTGCCGACCCCAATGCGAGTCTCCCGCAGTGTGTCAAACAATTCAGGGTGTATAGGTCGCTCGAAAACGCGCAAAACCATATCTGCGACATCGGGTCGAGCAAAACTGACACTCATGACGTTCACCGTTTTCAAAAATGCCGACGCAAACTAACACTTGATCACACAAGTATAGGAGGTTCCTGCAGGCGAAGAAAACTGCGGATCTGCCGGAAACTTCGACGCCGGAATTAGGACAAATTCTGACGGGAATTCCCTCGCATTCGGGCGGGCCCTGTTCCTGCCCGGCAACCAGCATTGGCACGTTGGCTTGATTGACGAACGGAAACTGACGAATCAAATGTGCTGTCGTTTCGCGTTTCTGCCTGTTACCATCCGAGCACATCGTGTTCTGATTTTTCAACAACCACACTGCTCGCCTCACACATGTCAGAAGTATCCCCCAACAACACAGAGAATTCGTTACCAGAAAAGGGCGTGGTATCTCAGGAGAAGATTGAACAGCTCAAGCCGATGGTTGATCGATGTCAGAAGGTAATGTCTGCGGCATGGTTAGTGCGAACCTTCGTCAAGCATTCGGATGAAGTCGATGACTTTCCGGAGCTGAATGAGATGGCCCGGACTATTTTTGATGTCTACCGCGCGCTGGAAACTCAGACAGACGATCCGCAATCATATTTCACCATCGTCCGAAAAAAACTGCCTAAGCTGAAGGCTGCTGCGGTTCAGTTCCAAAAGGACGCGTGGCACGCTTCCACGCACACGAACTTCCAGCAGGCAGCCATCTGTGCCATTTTCGTCGGTGAGCAATTGTCAGAACTTCTGACCGAAGCCGAACGTATTGTCCCCAGACCAGCACCTCCTGCAATTCGCCTGCCGGGCAAGCCAGCCACGGATCAGAAGCTTGAAGAATAACGACGTGTCTCTGTTTCAGAGAGTCAATCGAATCTGGCCGTGGCTTGTCCTGATACCTGTTCTCGCGTGCCCCGGTTATTCCTGGTTAACAGGCGGCATCGTCAGCCAACTCTTTGGCGCCGCCGACTCGGCTGCAGACAAGCTGGAATTGCTAAAACAGTGGATTCAGTCCTATGGTCTCCTGGCCCCGGTCATTTACGTTGTTTTTGTCATTGTGGAAGTCGTGATCGCTCCCATTCCGGGCCTGATGCTTTATGCACCGGGAGGTCTGCTGTTCGGGACATTGTGGGGCGGATTTCTGTCAACGCTGGGCAACGCCGCTGGTGCTGGAATCGCCTGCGCGCTTGCCAGGCGGCTGGCTGCCTGGTTCGAATCGACTCAGCAAGGGAACTTCCTGAGGACGCCGCAAGCTCAAAAGCTGCGCGTCGGCCTGACGGAACAAGGTCCCAAACTGATTTTTGCATTGCGATTGAATCCGCTGACGTCCTCGGATCTTGTTTCGTATGCTGCAGGCCTGGCCGGTGTTCGCACATGGCATGTGGTAGTGGCGACGGGCCTGGGAATGGCTCCCCTCTGCTTCCTGCAATCCTGGCTCTCGGACAGCGTCTTCCACGCCCTGCCACAATTATTCTATCCGTTTTTAATTGCAGCGACTGTTTACATGGTTGTTGTTGTACGAATCCTGAAGCGCCTGCTCGTGCAGCTTAGTCTGCAGGAAGATTATCCGCAGGAATTGTCTTGATCTCGTCAGTTTTTGAACCGGCCAGTGACGACCGCCTGACAGAAAGGCAAAATGTGCAGCCGCGTTCCGCATTGTTCAGTGCTCTCAGCGCCCCATTTTGCGATTCTGCAACGCTTCGACTGATAGCGAGTCCGATGCCCAGACCTTCTTGCTTTGTTGTATGAAAGCGATCAAACACTTTTCCGGGATTCTCTTTGGGTAACCCTGGTCCGTTGTCCTGGATACAAACTTCGATGAATCGCTGATCCTGCGAGCATGCCGCGGAAACCAGAATTTCAGGTGCCGGCGAGGTCTGTTCTTCACAGGCTTCGATCGCGTTGACGAGCAGATTGATGAGAATCTGCGTTGTCTGAATTTCATCCACTCTTGCAATCCATAGTTGTTGGTCGTGGCTTTGGCCCCATCGTCCGGTATCCAAACGCCACGAGCATCGCAGGTGGACATTGCGATTCATGGCCTTACTTTCAACCATTTGAACAGCACGTTCGCAGATTTCGATCATGTCGTGATCTTCAATCCTGAGAGAACGAAACTGAACAAACTCACGAATGCGGACGAGGATACCAGACGCATGCTCCACTGCATCCAGAATCTTCTGCATCGTTCCAGATACACTTCTACGAGAGAGTTTCGATCCTTTCAGCCGCATTTGCACAATGCCGCATTGAAACATGATCGACTGGAGTGGCTGATTGATCTGATGGGCAAATTCTGTGTTGATCTGACCAAGCAGAGTCAGCCGAGCCACGCGATTCACATGCGCCTGCAGCTCATTCAGCTTCTCCTGCTGCGTCCTGTCCACGTCGATATCAGTGAAGTAAAACGTAAAGGTCTCTGTCGCTGAATTCGACTGCACCCGCACGCGATACCATGACCTTGCGCCTAATTCCCATCCGATCAGAACGTCACAGGATGCAGGCCTGTCTTCGGTCATTGCGAGCTGAACGGACTGGTTCAGTTTTGCCATTGTTTGTTCAGGGAGAATCGCGGACAGAGATGTTCCGACGATTTCGGGTGCTGTGGCTCCGAATGAGAGGACTTTTCTCACGCGGAAATCATGTCCCGTCACGGCGGCAAAATCACATGACGCGTCGGCAATTCGTCTCCATTCACGATGTTGCCGTTTTTGAATCGCCATCCGTCTGGCAGATCGCATTTTCTCCGCGAGCAGCTGGCCGATGATTCGAATCTGTTGACACCCTCTCGAATCGATATGCTGGCTGCCCTCACTGTGAGCCAGAACAATCAAGCCACGCAGCTTCTTCCCTCGATCAATGGGTATCAGCAGCAGGCCGTTCAACTGGGTCTCAGACAAGAGTGTCAACAGCAGGCGGCTTCCACCGAACTGACCTTTTTCCAGGTGCAGGGGCTGCTGACTGTCCAGGCTTCTGATGACTTGTGATGACAGGATTGTGAGTGGCACATCTGCCATGGACTTTCGCAAATCAAGACGCGTTCTTGCGGACGATGACAGCAGGGAGATTCTGCGCGGCTGTGTCTTACCGGTGGATATCCGGAAGTAGAACACTTCCGGAATACCAACACGCCTTGCCAGGCCCAGGAGCACTTCCTGCAGCTGATCTCGCACTTTTCGGGGCGACGATACATTGGCCAAGTAGTCGATGACTCTTGAGGTGTATCGTTGAAGGGCGTCATTATCCCGTTCTTGAAGCGCCATATCTCACCGGGAAAAACTGTACCCGTTTGTCAGCTGTGATCGCACACAGGCCCAGGGGTGAATCGCCCCGGATACGAGACGATACCCGGTTACCATAGGTTTTGCAAAAAGATCCTGAGACTACTTTGCCGTAAAAACGAAGCCGTCAGGCGTGGCATCGATAAATATCGTGTCGCCCGGATTGAACCTCCCCGAAAGAATTTCATTCGCAAGCCCGTTCTGAAGACGCTGCTGAATGACGCGTTTCAGGGGACGAGCGCCATAGGCCGGATCATATCCTTCGTTCGCCAGAAGTAGTTTTGCATTGTCGCTCACTTCCAGCTTATATCCATTGCGTTCCAGTTGTGAATTCAGTCGCCCAAGCTGAAGATCGACAATTTCGCGAATCTCCTCCCGCCCCAGTGGATGGAAGACAATGACTTCGTCCACTCGGTTTAGGAATTCCGGCAGGAACTCTTTCTGCAGAATTCCCATCACAGCCTTGTGAATCGCAGCTTCGTCAGATGTACCGGACATCTCCTGAATCATGTGACTGCCGATGTTGGAAGTCATCACCACAATGGTGTTCGTGAAGTCGACGGTTCTTCCCTGACTGTCTGTCAGTCGGCCATCATCCAGCAGCTGGAGCAGCACATTGAAGACATCGCGGTGGGCCTTTTCGATTTCATCCAGCAGAAGAACACAATAAGGATTACGCCGAACAGCTTCGGTGAGTCGACCGCCTTCTTCATACCCCACGTATCCCGGTGGCGCACCAATTAACCGAGCAACGCTGTGTCGCTCCATGAACTCGCTCATGTCAATTCGCACCATGTTTCGTTCATCGTCAAACAGAAAGCCGGCAAGTGCCTTGCACAATTCCGTCTTACCGACACCGGTAGGGCCCAGAAACATGAAAGAGCCGATGGGGCGATTGGGGTCCTGCATGCCAGAGCGAGCGCGTCGAACAGCATTGCTGACGGCTTCAACAGCTTCATGCTGATTGATCATGCGTTTATGAATTTCATCTTCCATGCGGATCAGCTTCTCTCGTTCGCCCTGCATCATGCGAGCGACCGGAATTCCTGTCCACAAGCTGACAACCTTCGCGATGTCTTCGTCGGTCACTTCTTCGCGAAGAAGTCGATCGTCAGGGTTGTCATTCAATTCTGCACTCTTTGCTTCCAGCTGCGCTAACTGGGCTTCGGCCTGTTTGAGTTGTTGTTCAGCATTTTGCGCTTCGACGAAGTCCTCGTTCCTCAGTGTCTGCTGTGCTCGGGAAAAGGCCTGCTGAAACGTGGTTCTCAGCCGTTCAATGTCTTCTTTCAGGGGCTTGAGGCCTGACAGAGCTCCCTTTTCTGCTTCCCATTTCGCTTTCAGCTGATTTGTCGATTCTTCACGTTCCGCAATCTGACGCTTGAGTTCCAGCAATCGCTCTCTGCTTTCGTCACTGGTTTCCTTCTCCAGCGCGGCTGCTTCAATCTGCATGCGAGTGAGCTGTCGTGTCGCTTCGTCGATTTCCGCCGGCATCGAATCGATTTCCATGCGCAGACGACTCGCAGCTTCGTCGACGAGATCAATTGCCTTGTCCGGAAGAAAACGATCTGAGATGTATCGGTCGGACAAAGTAGCGGCTGAAATGATGGCATCATCCGTAATGCGGACGCCATGGTGGGTTTCGTAACGCTCCTTCAGACCTCGCAGAATAGAGATTGTGTCTTCTACATTGGGCTCCTGCACCATCACCGGCTGGAATCGCCGTTCGAGAGCCGGATCTTTTTCAATATGCTTACGGTATTCGTCGAGCGTTGTTGCACCGACGCAGTGCAATTCACCTCGAGCCAGCGCTGGTTTCAGAAGGTTGGACGCATCCATCGCTCCCTCTGCACCTCCAGCGCCAACGACGGTGTGAAGTTCGTCGATGAACATGATGATCTGGCCGTTGGAATCGCCGACCTCTTTGAGCACCGCTTTCAGGCGGTCTTCGAACTCTCCGCGATACTTTGCACCAGCAACCAGCGCACCCATATCCAGGGCGAATACTTTCTTATTCTTCAGGTTCTGGGGAACATCGCCCAGAACGATTCGGTGTGCCAGACCTTCAACGATGGCTGTCTTTCCAACTCCCGGTTCACCAATCAGCACCGGGTTGTTCTTGCGCCGGCGCGACAGAACCTGAATGACGCGACGGATCTCTGTGTCTCGACCAATCACGGGGTCAATTTTGCCTTCGCGGGCGAGGGCAACAAGTTCGCGCCCATATTTTTCAAGGGCCTGATATTTGTCTTCGGGATTCTGGTCCTGCACGGTCTGGCCTCCTCGTATATCTTTCACTGCTTCAAGAATATCATTCTGATCGACGCCATTCAGTTCGAGCAGGCGTTTGGCCTGATCCTCCACCTGAGTCAAACCGATCAGGAGATGTTCGGTTGATGTAAACTGATCTCCCATCGAATCGGCCTGAGTTTGCGCGGCCGTCAGCACCCTGATGGCTTCGCTTCCTGCACTGACCGGCTCATTGCCGCTGCTGGTTGATTGAGGCAGGCGATTCAACTCGCCTTCAATCATGGTGGTCAGCTGGCCGAGATTGACATTCATCTTCTGCAACAGCGGTTTTACGATCCCCTGTTGTTCATCAAGAAGTGCCTTCAGGATGTGAATCGGGCGAAGGATGCGATGCTGACGACTTTCTGCGAGTTGCTGCGATCGCTGCACAGCTTCGCTCGCTTTGACGGTGAGTTTTCCGGGATCAAAAGCCATGGCGGAATTCCTTCAGGCACAAGCTCCGCGCGCAACGGGAGCCCGCGCGGAGATTCGGAAAGACAAACAGGTCCAGACAGGGAGATTCAGGGATGGGAGCTCGATGTCATACATCGAACCGGTGGGGCGGGGTGACAGCTGTTCCTCAATTTTCTGAAAGAAGCCCGGCATCATTCGGATACCGGGCTTCTGAATCATTCGAACTCTAGCTTTTCTTTTCAAATTCGGCGTCGATCACGTCGTCGCCATCTGAGCTGGAGGCAGACGATTCCGGAGGAGCTTCGCCTCCGGCTGCCCCCTTGTCGGCGTACATGTGTTCTGCCAGGGCGTGCGATGCTTTTGCCAGATCCTCACAAGCACTGTTGATTGCCGCAGCGTCATCGCCTTCCGATGCCTTTTTCACGCGTTCAACAGACGCTTCGATAGCCGATTTGGATGCGGCGTCCAGCTTGTCAGCATGTTCCTTCAAAGTCTTTTCCGTTTGATGGACCAGTGCCGACGCCTGATTCTTTGCAGAAGCAAGCTCCTGTTTCTTCTTATCTTCGTCTGCGTGGGCTTCGGCATCCTTTCGCATACGTTCGATCTCATCATCAGACAATCCGCTGGACTGTTTGATTTGAACCGAATGTTCTTTGCCGGTGGCTTTGTCCTTGGCCGACACACTGAGAATTCCGTTCACGTCGATGTCGAATTTTACTTCGATCTGAGGCGTTCCACGAGGTGCCGGCGGAATTCCGTCCAGGTTGAACTCATCCAGCAGTCGGTTGTCGCCTGCCATTTTTCGTTCCCCCTGGAAGACTCGAACCGTCACCGCAGGCTGATTATCAGATGCGGTCGAAAAGGTTTCCGTCTTGGTGGTCGGGATCGTGGTGTTTCGCTCGACAAGCACCGTCATGATCCCACCCTCAGTTTCGATACCGAGTGAGAGCGGGGTTACATCGAGCAGAACCACGTCTTTGACGTCCCCGGCGATGATCCCGCCCTGAATGGCAGCTCCGAGCGACACAACTTCGTCCGGGTTTACACCCTGATGCGGGTCCTTGCCAAACATTTCCCGGACAAGTCGCTGCACCTGAGGAACCCGTGTTGATCCCCCGACGAGCACAACTTCGTGGATGTCGCCCGGTTTCAGTTTGGCATCTTTCAGTGCATTCAGCACCGGCTGACGGCATCGCTCCACGAGTGGGTCGATGAGCTTTTCAAATTCCGCACGGCTAATGCTCAATTGAAGGTGTTTAGCGCCGCTTGCATCGGCTGTGATGAACGGAAGGTTGATGTCCGTCGTTTGCTGAGTCGACAGTTCCTTCTTGGCTTTTTCAGCTGCTTCGCGGAGCCGCTGCAGGGCCATTGGATCCTTGCGGAGATCGATTCCCTGCTCGTTCTGGAATGTCTTTGCCAGATGATCGATCAACGCTTCGTCAAAGTCATCTCCTCCCAGGTGTGTGTCACCGTTTGTGCTGAGCACCTCGATGAGCTCATCGCCAACTTCCAGGATGGAGACGTCGAATGTGCCGCCGCCAAGGTCGAAAACGACGATCTTCTCTTCACGCTTCTTGTCCAGTCCGTAGGCGAGAGCAGCGGCGGTCGGCTCATTGATGATTCGGGAAACCTCCAGACCTGCGATTTGCCCGGCGTCCTTGGTGGCCTGTCGTTGAGCATCGTTGAAGTAGGCTGGTACGGTAATGACCGCCTTGTTCACCTTGTGGCCAAGATAGTTTTCCGCCGCCTCTTTCAGCTTGCGGAGAACCAGGGCTGAGATTTCAGGTGGCGTGTGCTCCTTGCCATTCACGTTCACCTTGACATAGTCGTTCTCGGATCCAACGATCCCGTACGGGACAAGTTTCTCTTCCGAATGGACCTCTTTGTGTCGTCGTCCCATGAAACGCTTGATCGAATACAGCGTGTTACTCGGGTTTGTGACCGCCTGACGTTTCGCCGGCTCTCCAACCAGAGTCTCGCCTTTCTGTGTGAACGCGATCACGCTGGGAGTCGTACGGCTGCCCTCCTGATTGGCGATGACACGAGGCTCGCCGCCTTCCATGACAGACACCACCGAGTTGGTTGTGCCAAGGTCGATGCCAATAATCTTTTCACCAGAAACAGCCATGATAAGTTTCCTTTCCTCGCAGTGGATCAATCACTGCATCCCGTCACTTCAAATTGTCGACCACTCTCGCGACTAAATTCGGGGGTCAACATGCGAACGGCCACGGGATTAGCAGCTTCTGTGCCACAATGTGTGAATGTGCTGTAAGTGGTTGCAAGTTATGTGCTTATGAAAGGAAAGTTCGATCGTGCTCACATTGTTTAGGTCAATATGGCAGATTCCGGTTCAGGAAGTCTCGCGTTTGTGGGTGCCGTTTTGGCAATTCCGCTTCCTGTGTAATGTCTGTCTCTTTGGCAGGTTGCGTCTCTGGCAGCGCCAAATGCTCGGGCTGTCAAAGGTCTAAAACTATTAGAATTCCGGGGGCGGCATCGCGCAGCTTGACAGTGATTTTTGCCATCTGTACAAGGGCAGCACAAATTTCCGGCAATCAAGTGACCGCCGGACAACAATGCGGAAAGCGGGGGGGCCCGAACTCGCTTGGCGACGCCCGAGCGATTCAGTCACGAATTCTGACACTGTCAGAGACCTCTTTCCAGGACTTCAGTATCCCTGATTGAGGTTTGAAATGGCAAAGAAGAAGGTTGCTCGGAAGCCTGAAAAGAAAGTGGCGAAGAAGGCCCCGGCTCCTCGGAATGCTCGTCCAGCTGGCAAGAATACAGGGTCCGTCAAGGCTGTAAAGAAGTCCGCAAAACCCAGTTCATCTGCGAAACGCCCTCCTCGAACTCCCGCCGCGGCTGCTGAGCCTGAGCTCTCACCCGAACTGCAACTGGAACGGCTCGATGAGCAGTTAATTACCCTGCTGAATCAACGGGCTTCGCTGTACCTGCAGAAAATGAAGGGTGTGACTTCGCCTTCGAAAATTGTGTTCAGCGACCAGGATCAGCATCAGGTGTTCGGAATGATCGACCGCCTGAATCAGGGCCCGCTGACCAGCAATGAGCTGCGGGCTGTCTTCCGTCCGTTACTGAGCGCTGGACGACAGCGGATCAGGAACATTCGGGTTGCCTATCTGGGGCCAGCCTACAGTTTCACCCATCAGGCGGCAATCACGCGATTTGGCGAAATGGCCGATCTGGTTCCGGTCAGTACGATTGCTGCCGTCTTTGAAGAGGTGAATCGTGGACACGTGGACTTTGGTCTGGTGCCCATTGAAAACAGCACTGACGGCCGTATCGTCGACACTCTGGATATGTTCACTCGCTTGCCGATCCGGATCTGCGGTGAAGTTCAGCTGCACGTTCACCACAACCTCCTGGCCCGATGTGACCGGAGCGAAATCACGGAGATCTATAGCAAGCCCCAAGCACTTTCTCAGTGCCGTGAGTGGTTGTCACGGAATATGCCGCAGGCCAGACTCATCGAGGTGACGAGCACTTCGACCGCCGCCCAGCTCGCGCGGGATAAGCCAAGGGCCGCTGCAGTGGCCAGCAAGCAGGCGGCGATTCAGTACGATGTTCAGATTGTCGCCGAGTGTATCGAGGACAACCGAGATAATGTGACGCGATTCGCTGTGATTGGCGATTCGGTTGCAGAACCGACAGGAAGCGACCGGACCGCGATTCTGCTTCAGATTCCCCACAAACCAGGCTCACTGTCTGACGCACTGGAAGCGTTTCGAAGGAACAAAATCAATCTGACGTGGATTGAATCGTTTCCTCTCCGGCAGCCTGAAGTTGGATACTTGTTCTTCCTGGACTTTGAGGGGCATGTTTCCGATGCAAAAATTAAGCGGACATTGAAGGATCTGCACGATTTGCCCCCGGATCGGCTGGAAGTGCTTGGCTCCTATCCACGCAGCGAACCTGTGAAGTAGCGGCCAGTCGCCAATCTGCCGGGTGGATGAGAGCCCCTTCGGCTTAGCCTGTTGAAAAACAGGACTGGCTCAGGCAGGAGATCTGAAAGCACGATGCTTTCCAGTCATCCTGCGTGCCGGTCCCGGTTTTTCAACGGACGGTTAGAAGTGGCGGCTTACCGGGTTTCGGGTTCAAAGATTGTAAATTCCGCTGGATTTTCGGACGCTTCCGCGTTCTGTGAAATCCGGAGGTTTTCAACTCTTATCCCTCAGGATGATTTACCGTGGGGGAAACATGACCTGAGGCATTCCAGGCAAAGCACAGCTGCAAGTCAGCGGGAAATCGACTGATTGATTGGGAATCCTGGCGAGACCTTGGGAAAACA
The DNA here is from genome assembly GCA_041398825.1 of Planctomycetaceae bacterium. Lineage (NCBI taxonomy): Bacteria > Pseudomonadati > Planctomycetota > Planctomycetia > Planctomycetales > Planctomycetaceae > Planctomycetaceae bacterium. The sequence goes on from JAWKTX010000012.1 coordinate 202,373, forward strand.
CAGGAGTATTGCGGTGGCTCCGCTTTCGGTATCTGGTGAGCGTGCGTAGAGTTCCCTGAAGTTTGGCCGGGCTGAAGTTCTGATTGTGATTACCCCTGTGGAACAGGGTGGTAGAAGGAATTGTTCGATGCGTGGTTATCTTGTGGCTGGCAATTGGAAGATGAATACAGACCGTGCTTCAGGGACAGCGCTGGCCGCTGACCTGGCCGCAGCGGTCCCGGCTGCAGAAGCTGGTGTCGACGTGCTTGTGTGCCCTCCGTTCCCGTATCTTTCCAGTATTGCGGAAAAGCTGGATGGCAGCGCGGTGAAACTGGGGGCTCAGGATGTGTACTTTGAGGCTCCGGGAGCGTTTACGGGGGAAGTCGCTGTTCCGATGCTGTCCGACTGCGGCTGTTCGCACGTCATTCTGGGCCACAGCGAACGCCGCCATGTACTGGGAGAAACCGACGCCGTTATCAACAAGAAAGTCCATGCCGCATTGAAAGGTGGCCTTGTTGTCGTGCTTTGTGTCGGCGAATTGCTCAGCGAACGGGAGTCTGGCAGCACGGAAAAGGTCCTGGATACGCAGATGGAAGGAGGGCTTTCCGGCGTCACCGAAGCTGACATGGCGAAGGTGGTTATCGCCTACGAGCCCGTCTGGGCAATCGGGACCGGGGTCACGGCTAGTCCCGAACAAGCTGAATCTGCCCATGAACATCTTCGCAAGTGGCTCGCGAATCGCTACAATCCCGGGCTTGCTGATCGAGTGCAGATTCTTTACGGCGGAAGTGTGAAGGCCGACAACGCTGAGCAATTGCTCGGTCAGGCCAATGTCGACGGAGCGCTGGTTGGTGGAGCAAGCCTGAAAGCATCCTCCTTCGTGCCTATCATCGATGCTGCCCGAAAACTGGCTCAGTCGTAGTATTCCGGGGTCGCGACAATCAAAAGCGACCTACCCTCATTTTTCTTATGGATTGGGAGAAGGCAGTTCGATGTCGTTTCTTGTTGGCATCCTGTCAGTGCTGTTGGTCGTCATCAGCCTTTTCATGATTTTGCTGGTCCTGATTCAGCGAGGCCGCGGCGGCGGACTCGCCGGAGCGTTTGGATCCGGCGGTGGACAAAGTGCGTTTGGGACGCGTGCCGGAGATACCTTTACCCAGGTGACGATCGTCGTTGCTGTGGTTTGGGTACTGATTGCAGCTTGTCTGGGCATGTCGATGCGGAGTGTTGCTGCTGCGAAAGACTCAGGAGCTGATAGTCGGTTCACTTCCGGCGCGGCGTCTGAGGACGGCGAAACGCCTGTGCAGCCAGCGGATGACACGGCTGCGGAAACTCCAGCTGCCGAAACTCCAGCTGCCGAAACTCCAGCTGCCGAAACTCCAGCTGCCGAAACACCGGCTGCCGAAACACCGGCTGCGGAAACACCAGAGAAATCTGATTCCCCGTCTTCTGATGAACCTGCTCAGGCAGATCCGAAATCAGAAGATGCCGCTCCGGCGACTGAATCTGATACAGGTGCTGAGCCCGGCGAAAAGCAGGAATAGCAGCAGCTTCCGTCTCCGATAGACGCAAAAACACTTTCAACAGGCGGCAGTTCCGTTTCGGGGCTGCCGCCTGGGTAATTGAATTGTCTCATTTGAAAGATCTCTCATCGTGCTGCTTAGCATGACTGGCTTCGGTAGCTCTACGGTTGACCGGGATGGCGTTCACCTTTCCGTCGAAATCAAATCGGTCAATAATCGTTACCTCAAACTTTCGGCCCGTTTGCCTGATGCCGTCGCTCGCTTTGAAAGCGAAGTTGAAAAACTCGTTCGCGCGAGAGTGGCCCGTGGAACTGTTCAGATGTCGGTTCGGCTGCGATTTCCCGGCGGCCAGTCAGGCTATCGCATCGACACCGAAGTGCTGAACAGTTACCAGCAACAGTTACTTGCGATGGACGAAGGCCGCTCCGACATTTCGCTTGCCAGCCTGCTGCAGTTACCTGGCGTGGTTGCCGAGGCCGAATTGCCGGAAGAACTTGTCAATTCTGTCTGGCCGATCGCAGAAGAAGCCATCATCAGGGCCCTGGAGCATTTTCACGACTTTCGCGAACGCGAGGGTGAGTCGATGCGAATTGATCTGCAGAAGCAGTGTGATGCCATTGCATCGCACCTGTCGGAAATCATCGCGGTCGCTCCGCAGGTCATCAGTGACTACCGGGATAAATTGCTGGAACGCGTTCGCCGGCTCACAAACGATGCTTCGATCAGCGTCAGCCCGAACGACGTTATCCGTGAAGTGGCGTTGTTTGCGGATCGATGTGACATCAACGAGGAGACAACTCGGCTTTCCAGTCACATGGATCAGTTTCGGCGAATGCTGGATGGCGAAACGTCTCAGGGCCGAAAGCTCGAATTCATCGGTCAGGAAATGTTTCGGGAGATTAATACGATTGGTTCCAAGGCAAACAGTGTCGACGTCGCGCACTGCGTCGTTGAAATGAAGGCCTCAATCGAACGAATCCGCGAAGTGCTTCAAAACGTCGAGTAGGAGCAGCGGAATGCACCCAGCCGAGACGAGCCGTATCGTTGTGCTTTCGGGCCCCAGTGGCAGCGGAAAAACAACCCTTGTGAAACGATTGATTGAAGAATCCGATGTCCCCCTGGTCAAATCCGTTTCCGCTACGACCAGGTCGGCCAGGCCGGGTGAAATTGATGGTGAAGACTATCTCTTCCTTTCCGCCGAAGAATTCAGGGAAAAACTGAACCGCGGCGAATTCATTGAGCACGCAGAGGTATTCGCCTCCGGCTATTTCTACGGTACTCTTGGGACCGAGTTGCACCGGGCCTGGGATCAGAATGCATGGGCATTCCTGGAAATTGATGTTGAGGGGGCGATGAGGGTGGTGCAGCGGTACCCGGACGCTGTTACGATCTTCCTTTCGACGCCATCGCCGGAAGAGTTTGAACGCCGATTGCGAAACAGAGGGACTGAATCGGAAGAGATCATTCAAAAGCGACTTGCGACCGCTGCGAAAGAACTTCAGTCAGCCCATCGATACCGATACATCGTGGTGAACGATCAGCTGGATCAGGCCGTAAAAGAGATTTGCGAGATTTTGAAGTCCGAGGAGAATGCCCGAAATGCTGGATGACTTTCGAGAAGATGACATTGTTCGACGAGTTGGCGGGCGATTCAAACTGTCCACACTGGTTCAGAAACGCATGGTCGCGCTGAATCGCGGCGCGCGGCCGTTGGTCGACCTGCAGACAAAGGACCTGATGCAGGTTGTTGTCGCAGAGATCATGCAGAACAAGATCTACCTGGATACCTCAGGAAACGTACAGGCAATTGAAGATAATTCTGCAACCATCGACAAACTGGATGCATTGCTGGCCGACGACGGTGGCCCATCGCTGGACGATCTCTAAGCGACAGGCGAGTCTGGTCAGAGACGCATGAAGGCGGTCTCTGAGCATCGACCACAGCTCCCTCATTTGCGCATCTTTGCTCTTTTGATGGGAGCTTTTTTCTTGAAGTGCTGCGTCAGTGATTTTGCCATTTGAAGGGTGCCGGAGCGTCGCTTCAAACGGTTTCACCGGTTTCCCGAGAAGAAAGTCAGGCAATGGCATCTCCACTGGAAGGTCGTGAAGTGCTACTGGGAGTCACTGGCGGGATTGCGGCCTTCAAGGCTGCAGATCTTTGCAGTCAGCTTGTCCAGCAGCGTGCGAACGTCTCCGTCATCATGACCGAATCGGCGAAACAGTTCATTGGTGCCGTGACTTTCGAGGGCTTGACACAGAGACCAGTGCATCATGGCCCTTTCCTTGCAATAGAGCATTTTCAGGGCGAACACATTGGCCTCGCACGTCGTGCGGAACTGTTCATCATTGCTCCTTGTACCGCCCAGACAATTGCACGGCTCGCTCACGGATTTGCCGACGACCTGTTGTCGACGACCGTACTTGCGGCGACATGCCCATTGATCGTTGCTCCGGCAATGAACTGCGACATGTGGGCCAAAGCGTCAGTGCAACGGAATGTGAACCAATTGCGACAGGATGGCACGGTGATTGTCGATCCGGAAGAGGGCTGGTTGAGTTGCGGGGTGATCGGCGCTGGTCGCATGGCATCACCAGCAACCATTCTTAGTCGCGCTGAAGAATGCCTGCATCGGGATTCCTGATCGGTTGCTTTCCTGCTTCTTGCGGCAGAATTGATTTCAGATGACCGCTCGCTCTTTATCTTACTATTGCGGTCGTTCACCTGGTGCATGTGTTTGACAGGCTGTCGGCCTGCAAAGTCGCTCTGCCCGCTGCACTCGACATTCCACACCTTCGAGCAGAGCCGCTTTTCGGGCGGTTGACCTGTCAGATCGGGACAGCGTCAAAAGCTGTTTGGCAAGCTTTGCTGTTTTGCTGCTTCCGGTCAGTTGAGAAAGAGGCTTTCTGGCAGCATCAGTCAGGCAACCGTTGATTCGCATCAGGGCTTCCAGCTGAACCGACAGGAGATGGTGAGCGTCACCCGGCAGTTCGCTCCAGCTCGCAATCACTGAGTCGATGATCGCCGTAACGACCAGCGCGGTCCAGCTGGAAACTCGAGCGACACCAGCAAGAGCCTCGGCCAGGCGATTGAGTTTCAGCCAGCGATGCTCCAGAAGTTCCGTCAGGGAAGCAGACAATGCTGCCGGATGAGCTCGCCCATCAAGAATTCCCTCGATCAGTGCGTCTGCAGCCACGGCTCGTGCGTCCCCGTCCTTGCTGAACAATGCCAGCCAAAGTGCCTTAATGGCAGTGGAGGACCATCCACGCTCTGACCAAAGCAGGGAGCTCAGCGTGGGGGCGGTCGGTTCCCAACGGGATGTGTTCGAGTCCATGCGGCAAAGCATGAAAGCCATTGCCAATGCCAACGAGCCGTCCGTGTTTGCGGGCCAGTGGGTCGCCTGCCATTCTTCCGCCCATCCTGGTAAACGACCCTCATAAAGGTGTTTCGCGTAGCCGGGTCGTCCCGCAAAAATTACGGTGGGGAAACGCAAGTCCTGAGCCTCCGCTTCAGGTTCGATGGAAACAATCGCCGCACTGCCTGTGTTGACCTGCATTATGAAAGGCCCGCGGCCTGGTTCAGGATCCATCCTGCGAAGCTCGCGATCCTGTTGCTGGCGGATGGCTTCGATGGCATGCGGTGAATTTCTGAGATGGACATGAATCTCGGCAGCCCGCACTCCCCAGGCCGTGTCAGGAATCGCTAGTCCCGCCAATTCACGCCGCGTTTCGCGAGGACTTCGAGACCGCGCGGCTGCAAGCCACAATCCGGGACAATCAGAGGCTGCGGTTTCGATCGGTTTACCTGAAAGATAACGCAGCAAACGACGCGTCAATTCCGGAGTGCCAGCAATTTGATCGTCCGAGTAGCACGTTGATGGTGGCAACCGCAAGAGTGCGAAAGTCAGGTCGGCATTGTTCGGATTAACTGAAGCCATGGAATAGCTTTGCAGCCGTCGCAGCAGGACATCCGGATCCAGCCACCCGTGTTCGTGAGTTGGCGTGGAAAGTAAGGGGAGACTCGGTTGAAGATTGACGAACCGTTCGCGAATTTCCGATGCTCGACGATCCAGAGTCTGAACAATTTCCGGCAGGTTCAGGCGTGACCAGTTCTGCTGCGCGAATTTGCCTGCAAGCGGCACGTGAAGACGACGCTTCAGCCAGTCAATTATCAGTCGAGACGTTGACATGAACATCGATGTCAGAGTCGTCCACTCATTCCAGTCAGAATCTCTTTCTGCTCGCTTGATGACTGGCGCCACACGAGCGTCGAAATCATCAGGATATTCGGCGCCAAGACGGTTGATGCCATCCAGAATTCGTTCGAGTTGCATTGGCGATTCAATGCCTTCGATCAGGCTCGCAACTTCGTCAATCAGCTCGTCAACTTCTTCTATTGCAGCGACAGGCTGCAACAGAGAAAGCTGAAAAGGCATCGCATTGATATCCATCTCAGGCAACATGTGCTCATCAATTGCGGCGCAAAGAGATTCATCGAGCTTCCATGCGGTGCGCACCGCCGGCGTGCAACTTTCGATACGTCGAAACAAATCCTCCGCAGTGTTTCTTGTGTCTGCCAATTCTTCGACAAACGTCGCTGTGGAATCAGTCGCTTCGTGAACAGCCCCCGCCTGGACCAGAAGGTCATGGATGCGTGGATGAAGAGTCGGAAATGCAGAAGTAATCGCCTGCTGAAGTGCTTCCACGGGGATTGCTACATCTGACCATTGCTCGAGCAGTCGGACTGCAGCTTCCTGGACATCCAATTCGGGGTGCTGCAATGCGGCAGCTGCAGAGTCGACTGCATGGGTGATTCGCGTTTTATCTTTCGCTGCCAGCAGCACAAGGGCTGATTTGGGTTGTGCCTTTGTGGACAGAGTAAACACAACCGCGAGTTCTGAAATGACTCTGTCTGTTTCCAGTTGGTCGTTATCTCTGATGGCTTTGATGCTTTGAATCGCAAAGCCAGCCACGACTGGCGTTTCATGTGTCAGCAGGCGACGCAGTTCTGATTGGCGAGTGACGAACTCATCTGAGGTTGGTTCCAGTGCGTCGATGAGCTTGATCAAAGCCGAACGTTCCTGAACGCTGAAGTCTCGCCAGAGCGCTTCTATCGCTGCATCGATAACCTGAACGCGGTTAACTTGCCCGTGATGAACCTGATTCCATAACCATTCCACTCCCGGAATCCAGACGCCCGGCTTGAGTTCTTCTGTGCGTTTCCTGAGTTTTGCGTTACATGCCAGAAAACCTGTACGGTGACGAAACAGCAACCCGATGTGTTCCACGAGTTCCGGCTGGTCCCGGAGATTCGCCTGCTGAATGACTGATCGAATCAGCACGGCGAATTCAAGCGTATCAGGCGGTGAACAGAGTCCATCTTCGAGCAGTCGTCGGAATGACTGCCATTTCAATGCGAATCCTGTATCCGATGGCTGAAGCTGTCGAAGCATCCATTCCTGTGCCCACTCCGGCCGACGCTGCAGCAGAATGGAAATGGCCGCCTGTTCGTGCACGGTGGGCTCCGTTGCTGTCCAGGTGGATCGAAGGGGACGCGTACCGGGCAGCGGCACCATGTTGGCCGACTTCGGGGCAACAGCAAGCAGACCCAGGTGAGCCATCGCAAGTGGAATGTTGACACGATCGATGCGTTCGCTGGACCGCCGGATCATTTCCTGAATCGAAACGCCCGACATTGTCGTGGCTGACTGCTCTTCTTTTCGAAGTGCCTTAGCGTGGTCCTGCGCCGTTTTCGAAAGTTTACGGCGGTCTGCGTCTGTCAGACCTTTCACGGTATCAACAAAATCTTCCGGTGGCAGGGTTTGCAGGCAATGCAGAAAACCTTCCGGCTTTCGAACGTCGATCGACACTGTCATTGCCAGGTCTCCCGTTCTTCCGCGGCTTTTGTTTGGGAACTTGTTTGGCCGTCGCAGGTGATTCTTGCTGCCAGAATATGTTTGCAGGGCCCTCGCTGTCCCTGATATCTGAGAAACCATTGACAGGTACACCGGTCTCCGGAGTCCCTGAGTCGCACGAAATGCTGTGTGTCCGAACCCGGCACCTGAAAGTTTGGTCCATCAGAGGTTTGTTCGAAGAGGCGAACGCTGTTCGATTCGACAAGATTTCGTGCTGCCATCAGTCGGGGTTGTTGCTTGTCCACTTCTTCGATATCGAACGGCAGAACTCGATGAAAGTACTTTCCACTTGTGACATCGAACCCCACAATTCCACGCGCACCCAGCACAGCCAGCGCAGCTTCAATTTCCGCTTCGCTGCTTCTGCTGAAGCGACAGACACTTGCAACATCGATTTGAGACTGCCAGTTCAGCGAATCTGCAACAGCAGGCATCGCCGTTTCCCACTGGCCTGCAGCCAGTCGGGACAGCATTTGACCTTCACCGCTGAATCCGCGATTCAGTTCCGGGCTGACCAGAATAAACATTCGCCCGCTCTCAAGCTGCAGTTGCCAACCGCTGGTTCCAGCGGCTTCGTCGTACCAGATCTTCAACTGTCTGGTATAAGGCGCTAAAGGTTCCATCGCGCGAACTCGATCTGCCCCTTCCAGTTGCACCGATCCGGGCAACGCACGCGATGCAAGGCGAATCGTCTGACCGGTGCGAGTGATGTGAACAGGCCGTCGACCGTTCGAACCTTTCGGAAGTAATTTGAACAGTGTTCGAATATCGTTTTGATCCAGCTCGAAGTGGGGTGTCATTCGAGCCTGATAGGCCTGTACTTCGCAGAAGCCTCTGATCCAGCGAACCGGCAGCTTAACTTTGCGTTCGACGATGGTGTCATTGTCTGAACGCAGCGTGACGCTGTTGCCTCCCACCTGTAAATGTGCTTGGTCATTGTCTGATAAGCGTCGAAGTGCAGTGCGCATCGTGTCATTAAAATCGACGTTTGTAGTGCCTTTACCCTGAAGTTCACCTTCGAACGCCTCCGGTCCAAGGTCGATTCTTGCATAGACGCCGCAGCAGCTACTGAATCCCTCGAACCTCAACATTCCGCCGCCGCTGGTCACGACGGGATCCAGCAACATGGGCTTCAGCGGTTGATAAAATCGCGTGCGAACGATGGACGACAGAACGGTTAAACATTTACCGATCAACGCAGGCTGTTTCAGCATCCCGTCAAAAAACAGATCGTTGGATGTTCCGTCCAGGCTCGTCGCAAGTCGCATCGCCGGGGAAGAAGCTGTCTCCAGCACTGCGGATGCGAAGGGGTACTGGTAAGAATAGTTGAGCGTCGTCGCTGACATCTCGGCACTCCTTTCTGTCGGGAGCCCGCAATTATGTTTGGATCTGGTTCGCACAACAACCAATCCTGCAATTTGCCCCTTTATTAAGGCACCGGGTTACCTCTCAATTTGCAATAGTCTGCCAGGCTCACACACGTCAAGCCCGGTCAAATGGACATCCGACCGAGATTGTTTGCGGGCCGATTGGACAATTGCCGGAAGGGTGACGAAGATTGACGAATCAACCGTGCCCCGACACCGTCGGGACAGGATGATTCGGGAGAAGGCTGATTTTACGGGCTGTAAGATCTCGGGATAACAAATGAAATCGATGCTATTCGTGATGGCGTTTCTGTTCGTTTCACACAGCTCTCTGTTCGGGCAGGCTCCCACGGAGAAAGATGTGCCGTACGACGATGATCATTCTGCACAGTGTCTGGATCTTTATCTGGCAAAGTCGGACAAGCCGGTCCCTGCCATGATTCATATTCATGGAGGTGGGTGGCGAGCGGGCTCAAAGGCTCACGTGCCTGGCTGGCTGCTCGCATTTGTGGCAAAGGGCCAACTGTCTGTTGTCTCGATTGAATATCGTTTTACTGATGTGGCGCTGCATCCGGCTCAGGTCAATGACTGCCTGCGAGCGATTCAGTTTGTGCGAACAAACGCCGCACGCTGGAACATCGACTCTCACAGGATTGGCGTCACCGGAGGTTCGGCGGGAGGGCATCTGACCGCCTATGTGGCATTGCATGACGATGTCGCCAACCCTAATTCCCCGGACCCGGTTGAGCGCGAGTCATCGCGTGTGACGTGCGGCGTCAGTTTTGCAGGACCAACAGACTGGTCGCTTCTAAGCACGATCGCTCACCAGCATCCAGCCTATCGTCAGCTCATCGGGTATGCACCCGGCACCGCCGCCGAAGACATGTCCGCAGATCGCATGAAAGATGTTTCTCCGATCACGTTCGCAACGCATGACGATCCACCTCTGATGCAGGTGCATGGTGATAAGGATGACATCGTCCCACTGGCTCACGCCGAACGTCTGCACAAGGCATTGCAGGCAGTCGGTGCTCCGACAGAAATGGTCATCATCCCGGGAGGAAATCACGGTGTTGCAGGTGCCGGCCCCACGGTGGCCGGTCAGGCAACAGAGTTCGTGAAGAACCACCTGTTGGCCCCGCGCTGAACTTACCGTCGCGAAGCCGCCCGAAGCCGACGACGCCCCAATGCGGATTCTGAGAGGGATCGGTCTGGTTGTGGGTATTACGCACTGGCAGTAGATTTCACCCGCGTTTTTCTGTCAGTTTCAGTGGCTGGCCCGCGACGCTTAAGACTGCCTGAAAAGCAGCGGTCGCAGACGAAAAAAGCAGGCAGGATCATGGCCGGCAGTCCTTCCTGCACACCTAACCTGACGCTAACTGGCGTGATGATTCGGAGTGAACACGAATGAAGATTCTGATTACGGCTGGTCCCACTCGCGAATACATCGACGATGTTCGCTTTCTTTCGAATGCGAGCAGTGGTCGGATGGGATACGCACTGGCGCAGGCCGCAATCGATTCTGGTCATCAGGTTGTTCTGGTCACGGGACCAGCCGATCTGCGTCCCCCCGATGGATGCGAGATTCATCGTATTGAAACAACCGGGCAGTTGCGTGAAACATGCCTTCGATTGTTCGAGGAATGTGATGGAGTGATCGCGACCGCAGCTGTGTGTGACTATCGTCCGAAGGAACGGATTACCGGCAAGATAACGAAAACGGGTGAGCCCGTCGTTCTTGAACTCGTTGAAACCTCCGATGTGCTGGCGGAGCTTGGAGCCAACAGGAAGAGCCAGTGGATCGTCGGCTTTGCCCTGGAATCGCAGGATCCCCGCAACAACGCCATGCGGAAGCTTCGCATGAAAAGATGCGATTACATCGCACTGAATGACACGAGTGCCATTTCTTCACTGACCAATCGTTTGGAGATCCTGAATCCGGACGCGGAAACAGTCGCGATCTACGAAGGTCGGAAAGAAGACATCGCCGGTCAATTGATGTCACTGATTCAGGGCACGCTTTCCAAATAAGCCACACAGAAGCAGTTCGTGTGGTATGTCCAAAGCGCGGCGGCGAACGGCCGCGCACCGGATGGTCGCGTACCGGGTGGTCGCTTTGGAAAACAAATCCGTCAATTTCCGGAAGAATTGAACCTGCAATTTGGGTTTGCATGCTCCGGGGCGGCGGTCAGATTCTTCTGAATAGCAGCTGCCAATCAGCAGAGATGATGCCTGTAAGTCGACGACGGAACAGCAATCTGGGAGCTTTCGGTTTTATTTTGCGTTCGGGTTCATCACACTTTACGACAGAATCGTATGAACGTGGTAACCTGCATGTTGCGCAATGTTTTCTGTCACGTGTTGACAGTTCAGAACTGAGGCATGCCATGTGAATGCGACTCAGACTCCAGCCGAATCATCCTTCCAATTCTTACCTGATTTTAAAACGGGGGCTTCTTCATGACCAACCAGGACAACGGTGCTTCGCGCCGTGACTTTCTCCGGAACTCCAGTGTCGCGGCCGCGGCTTCTACTTTTCTGACCGGAGCTGCTCCGGGTTTGTTTGCCGCCCAGGATAACACAATTCAGGTCGCGCTGGTGGGGTGTGGCGGCCGCGGAACGGGGGCCACCAACAACGCTTTGAGCGTCGATAACGGCCCCATCAAGCTGGTCGCGATGGCTGACGTATTTACAAAAAATCTGGAATACAAGCACAAGGAACTTGCCGGGGCCTACCAGGAAAAAGGCAAGATGGACGTCCCGCCCGAGCGGCAATTCATAGGGTTTGATGCTTACAAAAAGGCCATGGATTGTCTGCGTCCCGGAGACGTCGTCATCCTGGCCACGCCGCCTGCCTTTCGTTGGGTACATTTTACGTACGCCATCGAAAAAGGCCTGAATGTCTTCATGGAAAAGCCGGTCACGGTGGATGCACCTGCCTCTCGGCGAATGCTGGAACTGAACGAAAAGGCGAAGGCAAAGAATCTGAAAGTCGCGGTCGGTTTGATGTGCCGCCACTGCGAAGCACGCGGTGAATTGTTCGACCGCATTCAGAACGGAGAAATCGGCGACATCACCATGATGCGTGCGTACCGAATGGCGGGGCCAACCGGTACGGCCGCCTGCGGTCCGAAGCCTGAAGGAATGAGCGAGCTGATGTATCAGATCAGCAAGTTTCACGGCTTTCTGTGGCTAAGTGGCGGAGCCGTCAGCGACTTCCTCATCCATAACATTGACGAATCCTGCTGGATGAAGAACGACTGGCCTGTCAGAGCAAAAGCATGCGGTGGACGCCACTATCGTGGCGACAGTGTTGACCAGAATTTTGACAGCTATTCGATTGAATACACGTTCAAAGACGGGACCAAGCTGTTCGTCGATGGGCGAACCATTCCTGGTTGCCATCAGGAATTCGCCAGCTACGCTCACGGCACAAAAGGGTTGGGCGTGATTTCTTCTGCGGCTCACACGCCGGCGAAGTGCCGAATTTACAAAGGCCACAATGAAGACGACGCGAACCTGCTGTGGGCGTTTCCGCAGCCGGAACGAAATCCCTACCAATTGGAATGGGATCACCTGATCGCTGCTATCCGGGAAGACAAGACCTACAACGAGGTCGAACGTGGGGTCATGGCCAGTGCTGTCACCTCAATGGGCCGCATGGCCGCCCACACCGGACAACTGATTACGCTTGAGCAGTTCATGAAGGTCGAGCACGAATTTGGGCCGAATATTGATCAACTGACCATGGAGTCCGATTCGCCGTTGATGGCCCGAGCCGATGGCAAGTATCCGATTCCTATGCCAGGCCTGATCAAGAACAAAGAATACGCCTAGCCGAACCGTCCGTTGAAAAATCGGGACAGCCCGTCCCATTTTTCAACAGGCTGCCACGCTACGACATTGCTCTAATCATTTCCGTCATTTGCAATGACGAACTTAAACAAAGAGCTCCCGCCGGAATTCCGGCGGGAGCTCTTTTTATTTCGTCCAGCAATAAAAAAACCGCCGAACAGAGTTCGGCGGCTTGATGATTCATAATTCTGTGCAGGCATTCTCGCCTTGTCACTTACGCTTTCTTCTTGGGTGCTGCGATATCCCGCAGTTTTGCACCGCTTCGCTTTGCATACAATTCTTTGGTCCCATCGGTGGCAAAACGCACACCAACGCGGGTTGGCTTGTTCGTTTCGGGGCAAATGAGCTGGACGTTAGAAACGTCGATCTTCAGCTCTGTGTGAAGTCGGCCACCCTGAGGACTCTTAGGATGCCCTCGGCGGACGTGCTTGTAAACACGGTTTACGCCTTCCACAACCAGCTTGCCGTTCTTTCGATCAACGCTCAGGACAGCGCCACGGGTGCCCGCGTCGTCACCAGAGATTACTTCGACTGTATCACCCTTGCGGATGTGCATTTCCCTCGACTCCCAATCCTCTTCACACCGTCAAAACAGCAACGCCACAATCAGAATTTCTGCAGCCTGAGTGCTTAATTCCTTGGCTTTTCACCACCTGAAGCCCTCTGAATCGGCATTTTCGGGGCGAAACTTAATTCCTCCGTCTCCAAGACTCCACCATCGTCAACAGTGGCTGAGTGCCGGAATCTTTAGAGAAGGCGGAAGATGACAACTAAATCCGTCAAAATCAAGGGCTGAGCCTCCTGTTCCCTGGTGGACCCTGGAAAGTCCTGCGTTTGGGGCGAAATGGGGGAGGATCGTTCGGCGACACTATCGGATGGCCCGCTGGGATGGACGTGGTCACCGACGCACGAAAGTGGCCATTTGAGCAACTTGAAATCGAAAACGACGATCTCCGATCGGCGGAGACGAGACCAAAAAGAAAACCCGGCTCTCGAAGAGAAAGCCGGGTTCTGAATGGATGCACAGAGAAGCGAGTCTTTTTACCCGGGATCAGTGGATGCAGTTTCGATTGGGGGAAGCGGACCGGGAAAACAACTCTCTGTAAAGGTTTCGAAAGTCTGTTTCAAGGGCAAACCGGAGTCTGACGGCAACAGGTCAGCCTAGCTGCCCATTGCTCACACTTGACGTCGCTGACGAGGAACTAACCCTGCTTTGCCAGCTGACGACGCCGACGCATCCCAATAATTAGGCCGCCCAATCCCAGAACAGCAAACGACGACGGCTCGGGAACCGCTGCTGCGGTCGACGAGAAATTTGCAGTGAAGGCCATGTCTCTGAAGCCGATCCACCTTGTTATCTGTCGACCAGAATTGACGTCCACTGCCCAGTGAGGTTGCCGTTGTTTAGAAAAGACGAATTCACCGTCGGCGTACGGGTCGATTCCGTTGAAAAACGTCCCAACGATTGCGGTGCCAGTGACGCGTCAAAATACTCGGAAGCACTGATGAACGCTACATAGTCATTTCCGCTTGTGAGATTTAACCCACCAGTGTTGAAGGTGAACTTCTGCATTCCATTCGTGCCACCGTTGTTAGTTTGTGGAGACCCCAGTGCTTTCGTAGAGAATTGACCCTGTCGCTGAAAAGTTCCGGAATCCCAATCCATCACATAGAACTCCAAAATCAACAAAATCTGGGTTTAACTTGTCATTCAAGTAAACCGTCCAACTATTCAGGAATGTGTCAGCCCCTACGGTGAACGTTTGGCCATAGGTTGCCGAGTTTGTTTCGCCAAAATCCTCAGTGCCCTCAGAGTTATCCCACAGACCAACCGTACTTATCACTGTGTCCGCACTGGCCCGCCCAGCAAAACTGAGCATCGCTGCGCAGAGCCCCAAAATTCGAGCCGCCCGCATTGTGTATTTCCCCCATATTTAATTGAATTTGATCCAGATCAGCCCGAATCTATTGACCCTGGTGGGTGATAGCAACCTCCTAACCCTGCAAATCAGAAAAGTTTCCCAAAGTCACCAAACTGACACATCTGTACAGTCGGAGGCGGCGCAAAATGTGGCTCGAAGTCAACAAAAAAGCCCGGTCCCCATAGGAACCGGGCTTTCTTTCACCACTGATTGCTGAGCGATTCTCGGGCGATTGCCGCCCTATCAGATTTACGGCTTTGAAATGTCGTAACAGCAAATGATTTCCTGGTCACGCAGGTAAAGTTTGCCATTGCAGACCACTGGATGCGTCCAAATCTTACCACGATCGGAACGCTGCTTGGTCTTGGGATCAATCGTGAATCGACTGATTTCTTTCCAGCCGTCCGGCGTTGCTTCGGCCAGGACGCAGTCGCCACTTCCCTCTTCCAGACAGTAAAGTTTACCGTCCGCCGAAGTCACGGCCCCCTTGGAACCGTTCTTTCCACCTTCGCTCCAGATTTCTTCGCCCGAATTCAAGTCCTGACATACCCATCCGACGGAATCGCTGTGACCGTACAGCTTATCTCCGATCAGAATCACGCCGCCATGATGGTTCTTCATGACTTTGTTCTCGTAAATCTTTTCTACCTGATTATTGGGCCCGATGTTGAGCAGCATGCAGCCAACGCCGTAGCCTGAGGTCACATAGACCTGACCCTTGCTGTAAATTGGCGTCGGAATGACGGCTGTCCGGCCCGGCCAGTCCGCTTCCCATTGCAGCTTTCCTTCGGCATCCAGGCCAAACACTTTTTTCTCGGTCAGCTGAATGTACTGCTTCTTTCCGAAGTGGTTGACGGCAATGATTGATGAATAGTGGGCGTTTTCAGTGACGTCCGCGGACTGCCAAATCAGTTTACCGGAATTCAGGTCGAAGCAGGCGACGGTTCCCTGCTTACCGCCGGGGGTGCACAAGACGCGTTCCCCATCAACTAACGCCGATTCACTGTATCCCCAGTTTGGGATAGAGCCGCCCAGTTCCGTGAGGCTGGCCGTCCATTTTGCTTCGCCGTTTTCGGTATTCAGGCAGGCTACGTTTCCTTTGCCGGAAATCGCAATCACATTCTGACCGACGACGGTTGGTGTGCTGCGTGGACCGCCCCCCCAACCATTCTCAAGGAAGTCACCGATGCGTGTTTTCCAGAGTTCGCTGCCATCGCTATCCTTCAAGGCAATAACGTATTCCGACGAATCATCTGCTCCCATCGTGTAAATGACACCGCCGGAAATTGCGAGCCCCGAATAACCAAGGCCAGCAGCCTCTGATGTCCAGACTTTCCTGGGACCACCTTCCGGCCACTCAGAAAGCAGTCCGGTTTCGCTTGAAATATCATCCCGATTCGGACCACGCCAGGCGGGCCAGTCTCCCGCAAGAGCCATCGAAGTCATCAACGCAAATGCCATGCTGGTTTGCAGACTTCGTTGAAGTAACGTTCGCGTCAAATTCATAATTCACCCTGATTTGTAAAGAAAGCTCCGGACATTCAGCCCGAAAAGTCCCGGCTCATAACGTGGAAGAAGAATCCCGTCTCGACTCCGTAGGTGCAATTTAGCAAAGCCGAGTCATATGTGCAGGGCACAACTCGGAAAATCACCTCGACTCAATCCCCGCTGCCGAAGCAATCTGGATATGTCTGAACATTCACTACCAGCCAGCAACGCCTTCCCGAATTCACCTCCACTGGTGGAACTCTGTTCCGGAGGAATTGACGACGTGCTGCTCGCTCAGGAATTTCAGATTCCGCGCATCGAACTCAACAGCGGAATGGCTGTCGGTGGGTTGACGCCTTCGATTGCTCTGGCCGAAACGGCACGCGTTGCGTATTCCGGAAAGATCATCGCCATGGTACGTCCGCGTGAGGGCGGGTTTTGCTATTCAACTCGCGAATTTCAGTTGATGATCGATGATGCGAAACGTCTGATCGATGTCGGCTGCGAGGGCGTCGCGACCGGGTTCCTGAAGACCGATGGTACCATCGATGTCGATCGTTGCGACGAATTCAGCCGAAGCCTCCCGGAGGCAGAGTTTGTTTTTCATCGGGCTTTTGATCTGGTTCCTGATTTCCCGGTCGCCATTGATCAACTGGTGGCAGCCGGGTTCGACCGAATCCTGACCAGCGGTGCAGCGGCCACGGCGATCGCCGGTGTCAATCGGATTCGAATGTGCGTCGACCATGCCGATGGTCGCATCGAAATCCTTCCCGGCAGTGGAATCAGGGCGGCCAATGTGGCTGAGATCATCCATCAAACAAAATGTCGGCAGATTCACACGTCCGCGGGTTGCCATCGTCTTGACACTTCCGCACAGCGCAATCCGGAAATCCATTTTGGAGGAAACCCCGGTCTGCCATCGGGGAGCTACGGAGTGGCGGATCGCGAACAGCTCCGCAAATTATTGATGGTGTTGCATGCACGTGAATGACCCGTCATCGATAGGGCTATCCATCTTCGAAATTTCCTGACCGCAAAGTGACTCATCTGTGATGACGCCAGCAACATCCCGAATGCTCGAATCCAATCGAGTGAGATTGCGGCAGTGGAGGCCGGAAGATCGCTCGCGACTGGCGGAGCTGAATGCTGACCCGCGAGTCATGGAGTTCTTCCCGTCTGTCATGACCGCCGAGGAAAGCGATGCGATGTTCGAAAGAATCGAACAGCACTTCCGGCAGCATGATTTCGGCTATTGGGCCGTGGAACTTCCGGGTGTATCCGAATTCGCCGGATTCGTTGGTCTTGCAGTTCCCCGTTTTGAGGCCCACTTTACGCCGTGCGTTGAGATCGGATGGCGACTGGGTTTCGGATTCTGGGGGAAGGGATATGCCACGGAAGCAGCAAGGCTCGCGTTACATTACGCTTTCACATGGCTCAATCTGCAGGAAGTTGTTTCGATGACGGCTGTGATCAATCATCGATCGCGGCGTGTGATGGAGAAGCTGAAGATGATCCGCGATGCTGTTGACGATTTCGATCACCCCCTTGTGCCGGAGAATCACCAACTGAGGCCGCATGTTTTGTATCGCCTGAAATGTGAGAACCAGCCGTGATGATTGCGCCCGATCCGGCCTGCCCGTGATCGCTACCTGTGGTCGCTGCCTGCGGACGAAGCGAATCGGTCAGGTGCAGACCCGGGCTCCGATGCTTCCAGTTATCAGGCCAGTATTTCACTGGCGACGTTGCCTCCAATATCAGTCAGCCGATACTTGCGACCCTGAAATTTGAAGGTGAGTTGTTCGTGGTCGACCCCCAGTAAATGCAGCATGGTGGCATGGAAATCGTTCACATGCATTGGGTTCTCTACGATGTGAAATCCGATCTCGTCGGTTTTTCCGTAAGTGTACCCGCCTTTAACGCCGCCGCCTGCCATCCAGACGCTGAAGGCGTCTTTGTGATGATCACGCCCCACCTTGTCGTTCACCCGTCCGGTATTCTCCGCGCCCTGAAGCATAGGAGTTCTTCCAAACTCGGCTCCCCAGACAACGAGCGTTTCGTTCAACAAGCCTCGTTGTTTGAGGTCTTTGATTAATGCGGCAATTGGCTGGTCCACCTGCCTGCACTTGTTGCGAAGCGAAGGGAAGACGCTTCCATGATGGTCCCAGCCCTGATCGAACAACTGCACGAATCGTACGCCTCTTTCCACCATTCTTCGGGCAAGAAGACAATTGTTGGCGAAGCTGCTTTTTCCAGGTTCGGTCCCGTACAGTTCATGCGTTTCCTGAGATTCCGATGCCGTATCCATCAATTCCGGAACCGCAGACTGCATCCGAAAGGCCATTTCATACTGGCTGATTCGCGTTGCGATTTCAGGGTCACCGGCATCTGCCAGCTGAAACTGATTTAATCGATTAATGTTGTCCACAATGCGGCGCCGTGCTGAGGCATCGATCCCGTCCGGATTCGAAAGGAACAGCACAGGGTCTCCGCTGCTGCGAAATTCGATTCCCTGATGGGTGCTTGGCAGAAATCCACTTCCCCACAAACTATTCCCTGCTCCGGCGACATTGCCGGTGATCAGCACGACGAATCCGGGCAGATTTTCGTTTTCACTGCCGAGGCCATAGTTGACCCAGGATCCCAGTGACGGACGTCCAAACTGGCCAAAGCCCGTTTGAAACATCAACTGTGCCGGCGCGTGATTGAACTGCTCGGTGTGCAGTGATTTAATCATGCAGATTTCGTCCGTGACTGTTGCGAGATTCGGCAACAATTCGGACATTTCCATGCCACATTCACCGTGCCTGGAAAACTTCATCTGTGTCCCAAGCAGCCTGGGTTGCTTGCGGATGAATGCCAAACGCAGGCCTTCCCAAAGCTGATCCGGTACCAGTTCTCCATCAAGCCTTTGCAATTCCGGCTTGTAGTCAAAGAGGTCCAGATGAGATGGCGCTCCAACCATGTGAATGAAAATGACATTCTTCGCGCGGGCAGGCAGATAGGTTGCGCCACCAGAATGGCCTGCAGCAGAATCTGTCGCCTGTTCGGTGGCAGGCAAATCACGGGCAAGCAGCGAGCTTAGAGCAACCGAACCCAGCCCCATAGCCGAATGCTGAAACAAATGACGTCGTGACAATGTCTGAAACATGGCAATTGGCCAGAAAGGTGAAAGAGGATCCAAACCAGTGGGCATTGCTTCTGGCGGAAAACACGCAGCGGAAACTCACAGCTGCAGAAGAATGCTCACGAATTCCACTGCGACTGAATTCACTAGTTCTTTGTAATGACTTCATCCAGATTCAGCAGCACGTTGGCAACGCTAACCCATGCAGCCTGCTCTGAAAGTTCTGATGGACCGAGACGTTGGCCGGCTGGAATCAGGCTTTCCGCTTGTTTTGTGTTGCTCCTGAATCGTGCCGATTCCTGTTCCCATAGCTGCTGCAACGTCTGAATTTCTTCTTCCTGCGGTGCTCTTGCAACACACAATCGCACCGCGTACTGCAGTCGCGAACGCAAATCCCCGTTCGGTGTTTCTGAAACGATTCGGGTTGCCAGAGCAATCGCCATTTCCACGTAGGCCGGGTCGTTCATCAGAGTCAGTGCCTGCAGGGGCGTGTTACTGCGAGATCGTTTGACGACGCAGGACGCTCTGTCCGGGGCGTCAAAGTTCACAAAGCTCGGATACGGCGCGCTGCGACGCCAAACAACATAGATGCCCCTTCGGAATCTGTTCTCGTCCTGATTGGCCGTGTATTTGGGGGCATTGCGCCCAACATGCCGCCAGATGTTTTCCGGCTGCGGAGGATATACGGGAGGGCCGCCCATTTTATCCGACAGCAGACCACTTAACGCCAGCGCGTTGTCTCGAATCACTTCAGCCGGAAGGCGAAACCGTGGCCCCCGAGCCAACCATTTGTTATTCGGGTCCGCTTCAAGCTGCAAGGGCGAAATGCGGGAGGACTGCTGGTAGGTGGATGACGTCACGATCAGTCGATGGATGTGCTTCATGGACCATCCACTCTCCATGAATTCAACCGCCAGCCAGTCGAGTAACTCGGGATGGGTGGGTCGGCTGCCCTGCGTTCCGAAGTCTTCCAGTGTATCTACGATGCCCTGACCAAAAAACTGGGCCCACCATCGATTCACCGTCACCCGGGCTGTCAGTGGATTTTCGTGAGACACCAGCCATCTGGCAAAATCGAGTCGATCAGCGGTCGACTTTTCCGGCTGATTCGGGACAAAACTGTGCAGGATCGTTGGGGTCCACGGTTTTACTTTGGTACCGGGGGACAGAAAATCGCCCCGTTTGAAGATGAACGATTCACGCTGACTGGTCATCTCAGTCATGATGGCTGTCGCTTCCGGCTTAATCCCTGCCAGTGCTTCTTCTTTCGATTTCACCTGTTCTGTCAATTCGGCCAGCTCTTTGTCATTCTGGCAACGATATTCAGCAATGGATTGGTCCTGAGCTCCGGCTCGAGCTGTTGGCTCTGTGTTCAGTGCGGCAAGTATGTCCGAGGGAATCATCGTGATGTCGGGGTTACCAGTCAGGGCAGAAAATCGAAGCCGCCCGATGAGCCGACCGCTTCCGAAGTGTTGGGGCAACCGAACTTCAAGTCGCGAACCCGCTTCAAATCCGATGGGAGTCTCGGTCAATAAGGTCACATGGTGTGATTTTCCGAACTGCGTGCCTATTGCCCAGCCAGTATTCGGCTTTCCATCGATCAGCCCGGCAGGATCCCATTTTGGCTGTGCGTAATCAGCCTGCGCGGATCGGAACCGAACCGGGGTTGATTTGCCGTCGCCACCGGCGGGTGAAATTGCGGCTTCAACCTCATAGAGCACGAAATTGGGGCGTTTTTCGTCCGTTCGTCCCGGTCCGTTTCCTGGCAATGATTTGTGAGTCAGGGTTTCCATCCGGATCGCTGTGATACCGCTCACGCTGGTTTCGAGCGTAACGGAGTAAACATCTTTGTCTGCCGCCTTGCCGGTCAGCAGCAGAGATCCGTCGTCGAGGAGTTCATACGAGGAACGACTTTCGGTTTCGAAAGACGAAATGGGCAAAGGATGCCACGTTGCCTGCTGACTTGCCCTGGCGAGCATCTGTGATTCCCAGTCTGCATCCAGTCTGGCAAGCTGATCCATTCGCTTTTGGGCCAGTGCTTTTAGCTGCTGAATCTGCTGTTGTAATTGCTTCTGGCGTTGCTGTGCTTGTTCACTCAGCGGAAGCTCGAGCATCGGACCTGCAACTTCAAACTGTACTCCGCCGTCTTTGGGGGCTTCCACTTCCATCGGAGTGTTGTTGAAGAATGCAAACAGCTGGTAAAAGTCCTGTTGCGTGAACGGGTCGTACTTGTGATTGTGGCATCGCGCGCATTCGAGGGTGGTGCCAAGCCAAACAGTTCCGGTCGTCGTGACACGATCAGCGACCTGATTGGTTCGGTTTTCTTCCGGATCGACACCGGCTTCGACGTTACACGTTGTCTGGCGATGAAAACCGGTGGCGATCTTTTGTTCGATCGTGGCATTGGGGATCAGATCGCCAGCCAGCTGTTCGATCGTAAACTGATCGAACGGCATGTCTTTGTTCATCGCATCAATCACCCAGTCGCGATAGGCCCACACAGATCGAAACTGGTCTGCCTGATATCCGTTGGAATCTGCATAGCGAGCCAGGTCGAGCCATTGTCTGGCCCATTTTTCTCCGTAGCGTGGCGAGCAAAGAAGTGCGTCGACAATGCGTTCAAAATGTCTTGAAGAAGGATCGGCTTCGAATGCAGCCACGGCTTCCGGAGACGGTGGAAGTCCAGTCAAATCCAGATAAACCCGGCGCAGCAGTCGAGCCGGCAGTTCCGCCGGAGACGGCTGAAGTCCGGCAGCATGAACGGCCAGCGTCTTCCTGACAAAATGATCCACCGGATGCACATCGGAGGGAATGTCTGCCTTTTGTGGAGCCACGTATGCCCAATGGACCGGTGACGGTGAACTCTCAACGTTCCACTCGGCGCCGGCATCGATCCACTGCTCGATCATCCGGATCTGTTCGTCAGTCAGACGGTCACCTTCGGGGGGCATACGATCTTCATCACCAGACCTGATGCGTCGTACCAATTCGCTGGCGCGACTTTTTCCCGACACAATGGATGGTTCACCCGAATCGTTTCGCAACAGTAAATCGTCGCGTGATGTTAATCGAAAACCGCCTTCGCGGGCGTCCGGCCCATGACACTCCAGGCAGCGGCGTTGCAGAATGGGAAGGACTTCCGAAGCGAAATCGACTTGTCGGATTCCGGATTCTTCCTGCCCGATTCCAGATTCATCGGCTGTCGCTGTCCCTGTTCCACAAATCAGGGCCTGGACGCCGATCAGGATGATTTGCCGAAGCAGGCATTTGGGAAGGAGATGCTTCATGGTCGTGGGAATGGTGGGTCGGCAGGTGAGATTGGGCAGCCAGAGCCGCCACTGGGGAAGTGCGCTGCCGCCAGCATACCAAAGTCCCCTTGAAAGTCACCAGCGAATCCGTCGGCCGAACCGCTTGCCATGGGAGTCGCGGCCGGATCTTACCTCTGTGCGCCCGAGTCTTCAGCGGCAGGTAATTGCTCCGGAGGCAGGTCCGTCAGTGCGAACAGAGTCTGGCCAGCACGATAAGTGATCTCGCGGTCCGTTGTGGTGATCGACAGTCGTCCCGTTTCATCGAGGACGAACAGCACTAAAGCGTCCGGGCCATACATGGCTCGAAAGTCGTCGAAATCAAATTCGTCTGTCAGGCGGGTCCGCTTGATCACCGCACCGGACTCGAATCGTCGATCCAGATATTCGTATGTCGCATTTTCTGAAAAAGCGACTCGGCCAAATAACGCATCGGATGCGATTTTCCTGCGATCGTGCCCCTGGGTGGGCGAACTAAGCCGATACGTTTCTGCACGCCCGAACAGCTCACTGAAGCGGCGAGCGGCGATGCTGTTGACCTCCACATTCGGCGTCAGGGCCAGGAATCGCCCAATCCCTCCCAGATCAATTTCATGGTGCATTGCTTCGGACAGAATATCTGCGTGAAAGACATTCAGACCTTCCATCCTGGCTACGGAAAGATTTTGGGCATTCTTGTCGACCAGGACGACAGGAATCTTTTCCTTCACCAATGCGACCGCAATGGCCCTTGCGCCGGGATGTCCGCTGGCGATCAGGATGCCTTGTGGATTCGCCGAACTCAGACCAAGCTTTCTGGCCAGTATTCCTGCTGTTAAACCATAGACGATCACCGTACCGATGATGACCATGAACGTCGCTGCAGCGAATTCCTCCGCTGGCAGACTGGTTCTCTGCATTTCCAGTGCGAATACCGATGCGACGGCGGCAGCAACAATTCCGCGCGGTGCAAGCCACGATAGAAAAATACGTTCGGACTTCTTCAGCCCACAGCCAATCGTTGAAATCCAGACACAGGCCGGGCGAACCACCAGAATCAGAAACGTGACGAATCCAATACCGCGCCAACCCAGTTTCAACAGACTGACCGGGTTCAGCCGCGCGGTCAGCAGGATGAAAAGACTTGAGATCAGCAGAACACTCAGGCTCTCTTTGAATTCAAAAATATGACGCACGGGCACGCGTTTCTGATTGGCCAGTAACAGGCCCATCACCGTGACTGCCACCAGTCCCGATTCGTGTGACAGCAGGTTCGACGCTGTAAATCCCCCGATAACCACCGCCAGAGTGAAGGGACTTTGAAGATGATCAGGGACCCAGTGTCGGGCGAGAAGTTGCAACAGTGCCACCGAGAGCAGCAGGCCAACGACACTGCCCGCGAACATGGTTCCAAGAAAACCCTGAATCGCCGACGTCGCCGCATTCTGCACGTCGCCCCGCAGCAATGCCTCCTGCGCTCCATAGACGAGGACGGCCAGGACAGCACCAATCGGATCAATTACGATTCCCTCCCATCTCGCGATCGGCCCCGTAGATCCTGTCGGCCGAATGTCCCGCAGCATGGGCCCGATCACTGTCGGTCCGGTGACCGTCAGAATTGATCCCAGCAGCAGCGAAACAGAAAACGGGAAATTCAGTATCCAGAAACCAGCAATCGTACTCAGCGCCCACGTCACCAGAACTCCCACCGTCAGCAGCATTGCGAGCGGTCGACCGATCGCCTTTAAGTCGCTTAACCGCAGGCTCATACTGCCTTCGAACAGAATGACGGCAATGGACAGGGAAACAATGGGAAGAACCAGATTGCCAAGCAGCTTATCGGGGTTGATCCATTGCAGCACCGGCCCGGCGATCACACCCGCTGTCAAAAGAAGAAGGATTGACGGCAGGCGAATGCGTGACGCAATCCACTGGCTGCCAATGCCAAGCACAAACATCCCGGCAAGTGATGTCAGCACGTCGGGCTCGTTCACAGGTGTTCTCCGGCCTGGTGCCGTGATGTTGGACTTGTCAAACGCAACTCAGGTCGATCGTCTTGTGCAGCTTCGCCTGTGTTTCGTGGCATTCTGAAGGATGAAGGAACATGAACAAACGCGGGGTTCGAACGAATGTAGACAGGTTTGAGATGGCTTTTGACTTTCGCGATGGCTGAATTCCATGAGCAAAACACCACCGGGGAACATGGCGCTTGATGGAAGGAACCGGAGCGTGACATGCTACCTGAACCTGGAAAACCGTTTCACCCACCGCCATCATTGCCTGATTTCAGGTTCTGCCTGATTTCGGGTTCTGCCAACCGACCACCGGTCTCAGATCACTCACAGGACAGGAAACACTGGCAGTGGGAAAACACTGGCAGATCGACTGAGGACGTCGCGCACGCCTTATTGCTTGCCTTCCGTCCGTTTCGACCACCAGGGCAGGCCGACACCGCCATCCATCGTCAATGTTGAGCCGGTCATGTATTCGCCCTCTTTGCTTAAAGTAAAGCAAACGCCGAAGGCCATTTCTTCCGGTGAACCCATGCGTTGCATGGGTAGGCTGGCCGCCCCTTCAGCCAGTTGTTCTTCGGTAAAGAATTTGCGTTCACCGGGAGTGTCGATCCAGCCAGGATGAAAGACATTGACGCGAATCCCGTGCTTCACCAGTTCGATGGCAGCGGTGCGGGCCATATGATCGATTGCGGCCTTGGACATGTTATAGGCCATCGCAGTCGGGAACGGGATAATGGCATGGGGAGAGCTGATGACGGTGATTGCTCCTCCTTTGCCCTGCCTCAGCATTTGCTGGGATGAAGCGCGAACCCCATAAAACGCTCCCCACATGCTGACGTCAACGGTTCGACGAAAGCCATCCATATCGGCTTCCACCATCAGCTGGCGGTCACTGTAAACGGCATTACTGACGAAGATGTCCAGGCTGCCAAATTCCTTCACGGTCCGGGCGACCATATCTTCAACGGCTTTCTGGTCTGACACATCACATGCCACGACCAGCGCGTTTCGCCCCATGGCTCGGATCTCGTCTGCAACATCGTCGGCCTGCGCCCGGCTCGAACTGCAATTGATGGTGACATTGGCGCCACCCCTGGCAAGTTCGATGGCCACTGCGCGACCAATCCCTTTGGACGAACCGGTTACCAGCGCATTCTTGCCTGTAAAGTCGAAGTGCATGCGATCTTACCCTGTTATCCTGACCATGATTTTCAGATGGAATGGAATTATAGATCCGATGTTGTGCCTTTCACTCATCGCTGAAACCGACGGCAGGCACGTTCAAACACCGGACAGCGTTTGGAATTGGCTGATCATTGTGGCGGAGTTAGCCGTAAATCACCAGCGGACAGGAGTGACTTCCAGATTCCGGTGAGCGTTCTGGTTTTCAGAGTAATCAAAGGCTGGTTCAAACAGAGCCGTCGGTTCAGATCCGGCCTGCATCTGACCCAGGGTTTCAAGTGGTGCTGTGGGCGTCTCGCTGGACGGTTCGCCGTCTGATGTTTAGTTTATCCGTACAGTCGAGTCATCCACTTTCTAATTTCGGGGAGCAAACATATGCCGCGTCAGGAAACCCGTCGGTCATTTCTTACGAACACAAGCCTTGCGGGATTGGCGGCAGCCTCAAGCCCCTACTGGTTTGCTCCTTCGTCTTTTGCAGCCCCGTTTCGAAGTGCGAACGATCGACCTGTGCTCGGTTGTATTGGCACCGGGGACCGCTGGAATGCCGTTGGTCCTAATGCGATGAAGTTCAGTGAATGTGCGGCGGTTTGCGACGTCGACGAAGCGCACAAGGAAAAAGGGAAGGCTAAAGCTCTCGAACTGAACGGGAAGAAAGGCGTCGACCGACAGGTCGAAATGCACGAAGACTATCGCAGGATTCTGGATCGCAGTGATATCGATGTGGTCACAATTGTAACGCCCGACCACTGGCACAGCAAAATTGCGATTGAAGCCATGAAGGCGGGCAAAGACGTCTACTGCGAAAAACCTCTGACCCTGACTATTGACGAAGGAAAACAGATTCGAAAGGTTCTGGACGAGACGGGTCGTGTGTTCCAGGTCGGAACGCAGCAAAGAAGTGAAATGGCCCTCCGGTTTCTGCATGCTGTTGCCATCATTCGCGAGGGACGCATCGGTGATCTCAAAACGGTCACTTGTGCAATTGGTGGGGCTCCTTCGTGCGATTCTCTGCCGGTTGTGGATGTGCCAGCCGGTCTGAACTGGGATATGTGGCTCGGTCAGGCACCGAAAGTGGATTATCGCTCCGGAGCCTCCGGTGGACGCTATCCGCACTCACGATGCCACTACGAATTCCGCTGGTGGTACGAGTACTCCGGTGGAAAGATGACCGACTGGGGCGCACATCACGTGGATATCGCCGCGTGGGCCTTCAATCTTGAAAATACCGGCCCCGTCAAGGTCGAGCCGATTTCTTCGACACATCCCGTCCCACTGAAAGATGGCGTTCCGACAGATGACACTAAGTACAACACGGCGACAAAATTCCATGTGACCGCGACCTTCGAAAACGGTTCTGTGCTTCACATCCGCGACCGAGCGGACGACCTGGGATTCGATAACGGATTGATGCTCGAGGGCACGGAAGGCCGTATCTTCGTGAACAGAGGTAAACTCACCGGGGCGGCGGTTGATGGATTGAAAGAAAATCCGCTGAAAGAGGAAACTCTGAAGACTCTGTACAAAGGCAAAGAGCCCGGAGACCATATGAAGAACTTCTTCGAATGTGTCGTCGATCGAAGCCAGCCAATCAGTGACGTCTACAGCCACCATCGTGCCATGACCGTTTGCCACCTGGCGAACATCGCTATTCGTCTGGATCGGCCGATCAACTGGAATCCTGAAACAGAACAGATCGTTGGGGATGCTGCTGCAGCCCAGTGGCAGGCCCGTGAGCAACGAAAAGGCTACGAGATTCAGGTTTGAGCCTGACAGGTTATGAATCCGGGTCGCAGCAGTGGCATACGCATCCTCTGCTGCGACTTTTTCGTTCCGGGCGGTTTTGACGCCAACCGGGCCCAAAACAAGGGCAAGGTGGGGCGACTTTTCTCGCGGGGAAAACTGTCTGTATGCTGGCTGTCTTAACAACTGACCAGGCTGGCAGTGACCATTCCGCAAATCGACCCTTATCGCTGTTCAACTCAGAATGAAATGCCGCTTCGTTCGTAGCATTAACGCGATCACTTGGATATGGTTGTGTTGTCGATGTTCCGCGGGCAAGTCAAATAGCAAGTTCTGGTAGCCACTGATGGTTTCACAGCTTACACATCCCGCATTGACCCACATTGTCGACGTGTTCGATCAGATTGATCTGTTCGAATCGCTGAATAACGACCGCATTGTGGAGTTATCGAAGCTCGGCAACCAATCCGGCTTCTCCAGCATAGATGCTATCCGTCGATCGACGGGCATTTCGAACCGCCGGATTCTTGCAACAGGCCGCACCGCCATCGATCTGGCAGAACGACTGATCAATCGACTGGAATCGACCACCGGCATCATGCTGGGGGATTTTGCGAAGGTCTTTCTGTGTCATTCCCATACCAGTGGTCAGGAAGTGGTCGATCTCGCAAGCACGCTCACGCGGCGGCACGAGCTTCCTCGATCGCTCATCCAACCCGTCAACTACGGCTGTTGCGGCTTTCTGAAAATGCTGCAGGACGGCGCAGAATGGCTGGAATCGCATCGAAGTCCGAACACTCGGATTGCCATTCTCGCCGTGGAAACCCCCGAAACATGGCATGATGGATCGGACCGTTTGTTCTGCGGAATTGTATCGGCCGGGGCAGCCGCAGCCGTTTTGCAGGGGATTCCCGGCATCGACGCTGATGTGAGTGGTTCACAAACAGGTCTGCCCTTTTCTGTAATTCGGGCGGATGATTTTAAGATTCCGGTAGAACGTCGACCAAATTCCAATCCCCTGTTCCATAAAGAATGGGCAGATTGCTTCACTTTCCGCGGTGAGTCGAGTTACCGCAATGTCATGCGGATGAACGCAGAACCTGTTTTTCTGAACGGCATCGAATTGATGCTGAACAACCTGCGCAATGCGATCATGTCGATTGATCGCCAGCCGGGCGAACGCGTCATCGTCTTACCACACCAACCCAGTGGCAAGTTGCTCCGCGCATTGATTGCAACGGCCCGCCAGGAGTTCCCGGACTTCCAGTTTCTGAACAATCTGGACCAGTATGGCAACACGATCTCGTGCTCTGTGCCAACCATTCTGTCCCGACTGGACCAGGTGCTCGCAGCAAACCAGTTTCCGCCGGTCCAGCAAGGCGATCATATCATTCTGCTTGCTGCCGGTATTTGTATGGCGGAAATTGAAAATCATATGTCCGCCGGTCACGCCTGTTTTCGATGGGTAAATGGTATACTTAACTGTCAGGTGGCCCCCGCAAACAACTCATCGCGTGTTGAAGCAAAGTCGGTTTCGGTACCAAACCAGACCTGACGGCAGGCTCATCGGACACAGGTTCATCGGACACAGGCCGATCGGAAACCTGCCGATCAAACGCAGAGGGCCTTCCTGGTCCGGTGTTTGAACTGTGGTCCGGTGTTGGAACTACTGAGGAAGGCAGTCGGATGTCTCGAGAACTCATCATCACCATGACAGCAGCGAACCGCGCGGGGATTCTTTCGGCCGTGACAAAGGCGATGGGAGAACTGGGCGCTGACCTGCGTGAAATGAGCCAGACCGTCGTACGCGGGTTCTTCACCATGATTTTCTCCGCGGAATTCCCGGAAAACATCGATGAAGGCATTATTCGTGACCACTTGAACGACGTTTGCCGACCCTTTGATATCGAAATCGGCGTCAAGGATCCGGCGAGAGACTTGTCTGATTCCGGCAACGGAACGAATTCGCAGATTCATGCCCTGAGAATCGGTGGCAACAATCGTCCCGGTGTCCTGCGGAAACTGTCTTCCGTGCTGAGTATTCGACGTGTTGACATCACCGGGATGCATGCCGTGCGGACATCCGATGCCGCGGGCTTTGAAATGGTGATGAAGGTGGCTGTGCCAACCGAATGCGGAATTGAAGATCTGCTGAAAGAGCTTCAGGCCGCAGGCGAGCCGTTTGAGGCGACCGTCGAACTCCGAGACGTGCCGGTCTGAAGAAGGAATTGCGCGGTGACAGAAGCTGAAAAAGTTGCAATGCCAGCCTGGACGAAGATCGTTAATGGACTGTTGCTGGTCTGGAATCTTTTTGGCCTGGCTGTATTCGTGATGGCCATGACCGTCTTCAGCAGCCGGGAAGCAATGTCAGAGGCCGGCCTGAATGAGGAACAAATCAACCTGACCCTGTCGACCCCAGGCTGGGTCAACATCGCATTCGGAGTGGCGGTGGTTTTCGGTGTCCTGGGCTGTCTCGCATTAATATGGAAGTCCAGGCTGGCACCACCACTGCTGGCGGTATCAATGCTCGGTGTGATCGCGCAGAATGTCTACATGTATCTGCTGAGTGATACAATTCGGATTATGGGCGTCGGAGTGTCCCCCGTGGTGATAGCCGTTGCGGTTGCGTTAGTGCCCTACGCTGTCTTTTGTAAGAGCCGAGGGTGGTTGAAGTAATCGACCGGCCCAGGTCGTCGCAAATGCGGTGTCTCTTGAACCTTCCGTGATGACTCGTTGAATGCCCCCGAACCGGGAAGCTTCGAACGCAGGGGGATACAGCCCGCCGATTGGTACCCAACATGTCAGATTCTCGCCCCGGACTGGTGCTCTGAAAGCGGGACGAAACGGACGAGTTGATTCGCCCACGAAGACCACGGTCGTACCATAAAGTCAGCTCAGCGACCGCGACGCTGTTGTCAGGGTAACATGACTTTCGTCAGGCATTCTGCAAGAACCCCCACGTCTTCAGGCAAGACACTCCGTAAATCGATGACGACTGCATCATCGGAAATCCGGGGAACAACACCTGGACGTCCGGTTCTCAGTCGCTGGGCCAGTATATTGGTCGAAATGCCCTGAACCCGGAGCCGAAGAACAATCGTTGGTAGTAACATTGTCGGCAGCGATCCGCCCCCGGTTTCCGATTCATCCGCTTCGATATCGATCGTTGCCCGGTCCGAAATGGGAAGCTGAGATGCCAGCCATTCCGCTCGGCATCGGAGGTCAGGCACAGTTTCGCGAAGCATGCGCCAGACGGGAATCTGGTCGATTTGATGATTCAGATAATGATCGAGCGTTGCGGATAACGCGGCCAGTGTCAGCTTGTCGACGCGCACCGCACGGGCGAGCGGATGCTGCCGAAGTCGACGGATCCAGTGTCGGCTTCCCACGATGATTCCACATTGTGGTCCGCCCAGCAATTTGTCTCCGCTTCCCAGGACGAGATCCGCACCCGCTGCCAGCGATGCAGAGAATGTGGGTTCATCCGCGGCCTGAACCGGTGCGGATAATGTCTGAGTGACTCCGTTCGATTGCGCGGGATCGATCAGGCTACCGCTTCCGATGTCGTCGATGACAGGCAAACCGTTTCGTTGGCCAAGTTGGCAAAGAGCACTGATGGACGGCGATTCGGTAAAGCCTACCACCCTGTAATTCGATGGATGCACGCGAAGGATGGCAGCCGTCGTCGCACGGATGTTGATTTCATAGTCGCTCAGCCGAGTTCGATTCGTTGTGCCGATCTCCCGCATCATGGCACCACTCAGTGAAAAGATTTCAGGCAGCCGGAAAGAACCACCAATCTCGACCAACTGCCCGCGACTAATCAGCACCTCGTTACGCACGCCTTCCTGAACCGCGTGCAGCGTCAGCAGTGTGGCTGCGGCATTGTTGTTGACAATTATGCTGTCTTCACAACCTGTTAATGCCTGCAGTTTTTCTTCCGTCTGAAACCCTCTGTGAGTGCGCTGGCCGGTCTCAAGATTCAGTTCAACGTTGGCGCATCCGCTGCAATCAGCGATGGCGGAAAGAGCCCATTGGCTCAGCGGTGATCTTCCGAGACCTGTGTGGATCACGATGCCCGTCGCGTTGATGACTTTTCGGATCTGCTGATTCTCTGACCTTGTTGCCAGCAAACGCAGTCGGCCCGTCAGGAGATTCTTTTCAGAGTGGCGATCTTCATGGTCAAGTGCCCTGCCTTCAGCCAGTTCTGAACGTCGTTCGTGTAACGTCGTGCGGATCCAGCGTTTCAATAACAGATTCGGCACTCGGCTCAGCTGCGGACATTGATCGCATGCCTGAAGCAACTCTGTGACCGATGGAAGCAGCGAGAGACCATGTTTCACTTTGGTGTTTTCCGAAATTGATTCATCAGCACCGGTATCTGCGATCCGGCGTTCTTCTGCAGAATACGATGCAGATTGTTGTGAAGGGTAATCACTGGACCAAAAAAAACCGCAGCCGGATCACTCCGACTGCGGAATTTCGAATCGATTCGGGACTGATTCTGACCTACACAGGCTGAACGAAGGGGAGGCCCCGGAGCTGTGTTTCGCACGAGCATACGCTCTGGTCAGTAACAGCCGTGTTCAGATTCTAGAATGAAAGGATCGCGTCAATGCCGAACGTCGTTGTCGTCAGGTCAGCACCGCCATTGTTTGGGTCAGCACCCCAGTCGTAGCGAACTTCAGGTCGCACAACCAGGTTTTCCATTGGAGTTACGTTAACACCCCAGGTGGCTTCATAACGAGAGAAGCCATCTGCTTTCCACCATTCAACTCGCGTACCAGCCTTCACGTTGTCGGTCAGCGTGTAGAACAGGTAATTGTTGATGCCAATGGTGTCGTATGCCCCGGCGCGAACAACGTCGCTCTGCAGAACATAGTTCAGTTTGTCATTAACTGCGGTATCCACAACGATACTGTGTGAATAGCCGTGGCCACGCCATCCAAGGTTACCAACAGTGTTGATGTAAGTCAGCGTCACGTCTTCTGTGAGCGAAGAGCTGAAACCACCAAGGAAGTTGCTGCCGCTGTTGAATCGGTCGAAACCAGTATCCCAGCCAGCTGTCCATCCACCGTACAGAGTCAGTTCGTCTGACGCATTGTACGTGGCGATTGCACCCGTGTGCGTGAACGGCTCGCTGTTGTACATTGTCAGAGCGTGGCTGTAGAAGAAGTTACCAGGAGCAGTCACAACTTCGTACCCGACC
The DNA here is from genome assembly GCA_041398825.1 of Planctomycetaceae bacterium. NCBI lineage: Bacteria > Pseudomonadati > Planctomycetota > Planctomycetia > Planctomycetales > Planctomycetaceae > Planctomycetaceae bacterium. The sequence goes on from JAWKTX010000012.1 coordinate 234,973, forward strand.
AGAGTATAGAAGTGACCAATCTTGACGCTGACGTCGCCAGCGGCAACTTCTGCGTACAACTGTGGAAGTGCCCAGCCGTAGCCTGCACCACGATCCCAGCCGTTCTGGAAATCAAACCGTCCAGGATTGTTGCCGAATGCCTGTGTTGACGAAGCGTCGACACCGTACATGAAATCGGCTCGGAAACCCCAGTCCAGTCCATTTGATCCATCAGCAATTTTCTCTGCGTACAACCAGCCCTGATGCAGGTTCAGTCGGTGTGGATGGTCGTTGAACGCCAAACCCTGATTGCGGACCGTTGACAGTGGTGTCACACCACTGTGATAGCCGAATTGTGCCCATCCGCCAATCGTGATGCCGCTTCCGCATTCACCGAACAGCGAATCGCACCCTTCTCCACAGCCGTCGCCACAACCAGCTTCGCCACAAGCATCTGCGATGCAGCTGTCAAGGCTGCAGGGGTCGCCACATGCGGACGGAGCACAGCAGGAAACGGCAGGCGGAGCACAGCAGGAAGCTGCGTTGCAGCAACTCATTGAAGCCAGCTGGTCTGACAGCTTCTGACCAGCATCAGCAAAGATCTGGTCACATTGTTGGCAACAGGCGCTTGCTGTGGTTGGTGCACAACAACCGTCCGATGCGTAGGTCGTTCCCGTCGCTAGCCCGCATACCATCGCAGTGGTTGCGAGCCATGACTTCCATGTTCGTTTCAGCATTTCGAAACCCTCTTTCCCTTCGGTTCCGCGAATCTCTCATGCCAGCAGCTCCTCCCGAAGTGCGTGCGCTGAAAGACACAAAAACTATTGAACAGCCATTGGAGTCACTGCGAATTCAGGGCTGCCCGACAAGAAGAAGACCGCACCACCTGATCAAACTTGTTTTCAGTTTGATCAAATTCTGTCCGGACCTCTGAACAGGATTCTTATCGGTGATGCAACAGCAACAATGTTTAGGTGTTATGACCAAACCGATGCCAGTTTCATGTCCACCGAGGTGACTTAGCGTTCAATTTACCCAGATTGCCTGAATCGAAATGTAAGGCTGAATTCGTCCCTTGAAACAAACTCAGGCCATTGTCGCCTGTAACAGTAACCAGGACGGGAACATCTTTTGAAATCGGCAATGACTGCCGATGCAAGTCAGCAGATGCGGATTCCGCAGACCTGTAGGCAGAGGCCACGCAGCAACAGCGGGGGCCAGTACGAATACCCAATCGCCCAATTGGCGGGGCCCCAAACGTGAATACTCCCCGGCCCTGCACTGTGGTCCTGAATTCCGCGATGCAGGGCCAGGTCTTGAACAGGGCTGTTCAGAACGGGCTATTTGATCCGGCTTATGCTGACAAGTACGCTGTTACCGTCTCGGCCACAGGTGCTCCAGGAATCTATGATTTCGACCCGAAGGTGATCGAGCAAGCCGGCTTCCGCAGCGGCTGCTTCTTCGTCCGGCCATCGCCGACCCTTGATCAGCAGCAATTCGCCGATCGAGTCCCAGCGCTGCTCGAACCATCGCAGCATTTTCTCAGCCGGGGCGACTGCGCGAGCTGTCACGACATCGAATCGCTTCCGCTTCAGGACGTTTTCCGCCCGGTCCGGCTGAACAGCCACCTTCAGGTTCATCGTTTGCACGATTGATTGCAGCGCGGCCGCTTTCTTTGCAACCGAATCTGCCAGTGAAATCCGAAGGTCCGGTCTGAGAATAGCCGCCGGTATGCCCGGAACACCACCCCCCGAACCAACATCCAGAACCCTGGCCCCCTTCGGAATCTGATCGATCAGGTGTTGCGTGTCGATCAGATCCCGAGTCACAAAAGCATCGAAGTCTGTGTGCCGAGTGAGATTCAGCTTCGAATTCCAGTCCCACAACAATTCGCAGTATCGCTCCAGCTCGGGCACCGCTCGCGAATCAACTTTGACATCGAAGGTTTCGAGAGCCATCGAAAGCGTATCGGACGTTTCCTGAGGTAATGTCTCCGGATGCGAAGTCGCAGCATCTTCCGGCATATCAGATTCGTTGGTTGTCATAAATTCATTCAGAGAATTGGAGCCTGCACCGAACTAAGCTGGCAGATCCATAGCGGGAATGTCCATTGATTTCAGGCAGATTCCTTCAAACCGCCTCGAACAGTCTGTTGCGGCATCAGATTTCTGACGTCGCAACAGACATACTCCGCACGAATCGACAACGCTCAACAGGCCTCGGACCCCTGTTGGCTGTCGAATCAGACCGTTGGATAGAAGTCATGCCAGGCCAAAGGCTTTATCCATTTGCCCTGCAATCGTTGTCAGTTTTTCCAGGTTGCCGCCGGAAACTTCAGCAGCCACCCAGCCGTGATAGTTGATTTCGTGCAATGCGGCACGTACGTCAGCCCAGTCGATATCACCTTCCGTGATTTCCTTGAACTTGTCTTCCTGGCGGGAGAACCCTTTGACGTCCAGCTTGATGATGCGGCGACCAAGTTGACGAATCCAATCGCCCATGCTGCCGTACTTCCAGTGATTACCGATGTCAAACTGCATGCCGACCCACGGTGAATTCAGCTCATCCACGTATCGAACGAATTTGTCGGCGGTCTGGTTAGAATCTCCGCTGTGGTCGTAAAGGAAATGATTCCAGACGTTTTCGATGGCGATCGCAACACCCAGTTCTGCCGCCAGAGGGATCGCCTTGGAGATGTTCTCAATGGAACGCTTCCAGATTTCCGCCTCGTCACCATCTTTTCCATGCCCAACGACCAGCAGCGTGGTGTGCCCACCAACTGCATGCGTTGACCGAAGCGCGGTCTGCAGTGATTCGAGCGCCTGAGCACGCACAGCAGGATCTGCGTCTGTGTGTCGAACCGACCAATGTGTTGAATTGACGGTGCCATCAACAGGCAGGCCACTCTCTGCTACGGCTTTGCGGGTCTCTTCGATGTCGATTGTCGGAGCGTTTAATTCGATCCCATCGAATCCGGCCGCTTTGGCCGCCTTGAATTTGTCGGTCAGCGTTCCCTCGACACGTACCATTCCTATTTTCAGGGTCTTATACATGCGGCCCTTCAATCCGTTTTCAACAGGAGCCACAGTGCTGATAGCGTTGGCGTTTGCAGCCAAAACAGAGGACGCAGCCCCGGGAACACCGGCGGCTGCCGTCATCAGTCCTGCATAATGAAGAAAGTCGCGGCGAGAGACGGATGGGAGATTCATCGCGGAAGTCCAGTTGAGGAATGAAGGCGGGAAGAGATCGCTGCCGACTATGTTACCCGCCGGAGATACCCACGCCAACGCTGAGCGACCGAAGCATTGTTCATCTGCAGGAACTTACCGCGCTTCCCAAGACATCTCACAGAAGTGATGCGCCCCCCGAGTCCCAGGAATCTTCCCGAATTCACGACACACGCCTGCGCCTACATGTTGGTTTTCGTATCGCCCCCGGTGCCTCCGGATACCTTTTGCAATGCCGCGCTCAGCTCCTTATCGTGGCCGTGGTCGCGGCTGTAGATGCGGAAAATGATGAAGCTGGTTGGCAGGCTCCTGAATAACTCGTCGTCATCCAGTTCGAAAGACTGCCCACTGGCCGGATCGTACCAGTAATTCTGTTTGCCCACCGGCCGCCGTGCACTGGGGCGATGATAATGGCGAGCCACATCAATCCGCAGTGGAATCTTCTGAATGGACTTTGGCAGATGTTCCCGAATACGACGTTCCATCAAATCAGGTTCCGAAAAGATGGTGGTGCTTTCGGCCTGACCGCTGTGAAAATGCAAAGTACGCTCACAGGCCATTCTCCACATCTCATCACGATTCAGGATGGCCTTCCAGTGAACTCCCAGCTCCCTGAGCTGCTCGTCTTCACTGTCGGCCCATCGTGAAACATCCACCAGAAAAGACGTTTCGGTCAGTCCCTGGTACGCCTTCAAATGCTCAAGTGGGTTCCCCGGAAACATCCGCTGCATCGTTTGTGTGAAGTAGTCTTCCAGCGCGATATCAATGCCACGAACAGTACGATGGAAGTAAATTGTTCGAAAGAGATTGGCCCGCGTCTCGATGAAATTGATCAGCGTTGGCAGGCCTCGAGAATGAATTGTCAGTCCCTGGTTCGTGAAAAAGCTGTAATGGATCAGACGCGAAATATCGAACGCCCGCGTGTTATACCCGGACATGAAAGCATCTCGCAGGACAAAGTCCATATTGTCCACGGTGTAAATGCCACTGAATAGAGATCGCAGCTTAAGCAGCCAGTCCGGGTGTCCTTCGTCATCAGCCGGACTACCACCTGGTCTCCGGATCAGCCAGGCAACCTGACGAGGATCCAGTTCCTCAAGAGCCGTGAGCTTTCCGGATGGGTTGCGCCGAATTCGACGAATAATCTCACCCAGTTCGTGTTCGATGATGTGACTACCGATATCTTCGTGCGTCAGATCGAACTGATCCAGGTAATGATCATCGAAAAAGTGCCCAAACGGACCATGCCCCACGTCGTGAAGGAGTCCCGCAATGCGAACCAGGCTTTCGACGTAGGCTCGCGAGGGGACGTTGCGGCACGCATCTGACAGAGATTCATACCACGCGTTGACCGTTACCGATCCCAGATGCATGACACCCAGAACGTGCTGAAATCGCATGTGCTCAGCCGACGGAAACACCCACCACGCCGTCTGCAGCTGATGAATCTGCCGCAGCCGCTGAACCCAGGGATGATCAATCAAATCCTGCTCAGCCGCTTCCCCTTCCGGCAAACCAACTCGGGAAATAAACGGAATGTAGCCATGAATCGGGTCGTGCGAGAGACTCTCGGTATTGAAGTCGCGAACCATGAATTCAAAACACTCTCTAATGTCTGTGCTTGCAGGCCGACCACGCAGACAGAGTGCTGTGACAGCGTTGCGCCCACCAGTTGATTTCGTGCCGGCGATGTCTCAAACGACAGAGCTGCCTGCCCCGCCCGCGGTATCCTAGCGGGCGAATGCAATCAGTGAAACGCCGAGCCTGCCGTCAGGAAAATCAGGGTCTGAAGACATTTCCACCGGTCACCGAAGCAACTTTAACAGCCGGTTGAAGAACGGGACTGGCTCAAGCAGGAGACCTGAAAACACGATCGTTTCCAGTCGTCCTGCCTGTTGCGGTTTTCAACGGACAGTTAAAGCTGCTTCTCCTGGCGAAAACGACCGATCGACAACCTCGGTTCATTTGCTGTCCCTTGATTTCCCGCGTGCGACGACGAGCTACGGTCTACCTTCAGGCCATTCCCCGGCGTGCTCGGATGTCTTATGAGCGAGTTCACTCTGAAACGATTTGAAGATCATTTTCAGGTTCTCACGGGAATCCGTACCGGTTGAATCCTCAAGTGCAAGTGAAACATGCCGGGCAATGTCAGCCAAGACGATCCCCCAGGCATTTCGCTCGTCAATTCCTGATGTTTCCTTCCAGTGCCCGATGTTCAACACGCAATGAAGTTTGTTTTGCGCAAGCCAGATTCGTGCCATCTCAACTGCGTTCATGTCAGCCTCAGCGGCTGTTGGCATTATCAGTGGTCGACGGTTGTCTTTCATAGGAACAGTCTGACTTTCATCGACGAACATTCAATTCGACAGCAACACCAGCGAGCAGCTCCCCATCGACAGAACCGCGAACGTCGTAGTCGTAAGAGTACTGCAGGCCACCGAAAGGAATATTGCGAGGATTCCAAGGCTTAGCAAACGATGAAGAGAAAGTTGCAAATGAATCATTCGGTGCCACTACCTCAATTGACTTGCCATCAAACTCCTTCCATCAACGCCCGGCGGGGGAGTTCACGTTCACTTCAAAATCCGCTGGCCACTTGGCACGGTTCGTCGTGTTTTCGGTTCCCTCAGCTGTCTGCCGGCGTCAGCAGGTTTGCATCGCGACAAAGTTTCCATTCGCCGTTGGGGGATCGCCGAAGAATTGACAGAGTATTTCCTGATAAATGTTTCGGAACACCACCGATCTTTGGCGTCACAGTGATGTCGAGTCGAGCCCTGGCATAAGCGAAGTCGCCAGTGACGATGATTTCCTCGTATTCTCCGCGACAATGCATTGCAACCTGACCGATCATTCCCTGGAATGACTGAATGAACTCCTGCCGTCCAAACGGTGGTCTTCCCGGTGTCAGGAACACAACATCGTCGGTCATTAGTCCGCTGATTGTGGCGATGTCACCGTCTTCTGTCGCGCGCAACCAGGTTCGTTGAAGGTCACGAATCGCAATATCATCTGTCATGTGTTTGGATCTCACCGGAACGACGAACGGTCGGAATAACCGGGTCGGCACAGTCGATGCTCGACCTTAAAACGTGCTGTCGGCAGCTTTGCGTTCATGCCACGGTTTATGCCACGTCATCGAGCATCGGAATGTTGTCGGGCAATTCAGTAACGTCATGGTAGCCGAAGTAGGTCAGATCGAAGCCACTCTGTCGAGTCAGCTGTCTCAACTTGCCGAGTGATTGGATGCGAAGTTCATTGTTGTCAGCCCGAAGCGTCGCAAGCTGGCTGACAGGGTGATTTTCATTCGTCAATTCGTCGCGCAGATAATACGCGTCACCAACATGAAGCGTCCACGCACCGTCGTGATTGATTGCAACCCCGCAATGCCCATGGGTGTGGCCAAAAAGGGGGACAAGTCGAATGTCTGTGTCTGATGACGTCCTGATCCGCCGTGAGGGCAGCCCGAATATGTCGGAGTCGTTTTTTGAGTAGGTGTGCCAGTCAGGCCCGTGCGAGAATTGCTGGGGTGTGTACCGAGGATTACCGGCGTCAAGGTTGTCTTTTTCTTCCGCCGATACGTGAACACGCGCATGCGGAAAATCTGAAAGGCCACCCGCATGGTCGGAGTCACAGTGTGTCAATACGATATCAGTGACTGTGGAAGCCGAGATTCCGAGTGATGCTAACTGACGAATCGCTGTTGCTTCCGGAAGAAACTTGAAGCCAGCTGCATCGATGGTCTCGGCCCCGATGCGCTGATGGGGATCGTTGACATCGTGCATGCCGATTCCGGTGTCAACCAGGATAGCTTGATGCCCGGACAGGATCACAAGACAGTGGCAACATGCCGGCGGCAACGGAGGCTTGTGCAGCCAGCCGAAGTTTAAGTGTTCGATTCGCACCATTGTTTCCATGGCAAAACGACTATGTGATCGGCCAGCTTGGTTACGCTGTCCAGGACGATGGAGCCTGAATCGTCGCGACTGCATTCTGCGACCAGTACAGCTGTCACGGTACTCCCAATAAGACCGGAAGGGCCGTCATTGTCACGACCAGGAACGTGATGATCAAGCGTCGCGAAGTAGAGCGGGTTCGAAGCAGCAGCACAATTCCGATCGGAACAAGCAGCATCATCACAGCCAGCATCGGCTTTCCAATAGCCCACCAAATGCGCATGTATTCTGTGAAGCGTGGTGTAAGCCAGGGATCGTACGACCGAGCGTATAGGTTCGCTGCTGCGTACGTGAGCATTGTCGCAGCTGAGGCGAATAGAAATGCTGTGAATGCTGTCGATCGCGGTGAGTTCTCATTTGTCGAGTGTCTCGTGGTGCTGTCGCGACTACCGCTGCGGTCGATTGATGGCTTGTACAGATTGTTTTCATCCACAGGTGTGCGCCAATCGTTCCAGCAAAAAGAAACATCGCTTCTGTCGGCAAAAGCATGTGATCAGGGGGGTGTGGCAACTGAGTTGCAGTAAACCGGCAAATGTTCGGTCCACAACTCCGCTGCATCACGTTATTGTGTCACCGCATGCAGGATCCACGCTTCGATTTGTGGTGCGAAGTCGGCAGAACCAAAACAGGATAGGGCTCGGCAGACACGAAACTAACGCAAACCAGTATGGTATCATCAAAACGGTAACATTGATGCGATAGGCAGGCGGGGTCTCATCCATGAATGAAGCATAAACGCAACTGAATTCACCGCTTTCGTCGCCGTATTGTTGAATGACGATTCGGCTGAAAGTGGCCGCTGACCATCCGAAATCTGACTGAATAAGAATCGGAAATCCGTGAGATGCTGGTGTTGTCAGAGACGCTGTCATCCATCCGGCTCCCGCGTTCGAAACGATGCTGGCCTCGCATCGCTGCGAATGATGTCTCGCTGTCTGCATGGCCCCTTCGTCGAAGTGCGGGCTGGCTGGGGCATGTGACTGTTGCGCAAACGGAGGCGGAGCTGACTGCGATCCGTCGTAGTGTGAATCGTGATTCGCCATTTGGCGATGACACCTGGCCAGACGGAGCAACTGAAAAGCTGGGTCTGGACATCACGACTCGTCCTCACGGACCACCCGGACTCAATGAATACGGTGTCCAACACCTTTCGTGTTCTCCCGTACTTAACGAGTCAGTTTTCAAGGTTGTCATTCCAACCCCTGCATGACCAATAATGTTGACGACATTTTCTGTCTACGAAATGCAGCGGATAGAACACGTCATATAACAGATCGTCCATTTGCGAATCCGAGTGGTACACCGGGCACGCAAAAAAGCCGAGGCTGCCTGGGAAGTGCACCCGCTTCATGAACACTCCATACGCAGCCAGGTATCCTGCGACACAACACAACATCGCAATTTGGCAGCCGTATTGCCGGTAGAGCGGATAATTGCACTCCGGTTCAGACTTCACATGATTTCTCCGAGGGTTCACTTGAACAAGGAATGCGATGGCGCGGACAACGTCATCGTTGAGACAAATTGATGAGAACCAATGACTATGGATGGACGACACTTGTCAATTGTATCCAGGCATATCCGCAATCAGCTTAACGACTTCATGCTGGAGTCAACCGGGATTCTCAACGCCACTCGCCTTTCGTTGACTGACACCGGCAGTCAGCGGCTCGCGACATTACGCGGACTACACCGCCGGATTTTGTCGCAAATCCGCTGCATTGCTTAGTTCGCCAATTCTGCGTTAAGGCTTGGAACAACGGCATGGTAGAGAACGGCTACGGCATTCATGCTTACTGCTGCCAGCAGAGATCCGAGCACGGCGTGCAGGGTCACGTATCCGAGCCCTCGCCAGCCGCGACTCCAAATCACGTAGATGGGAACCAGCAGCCACGCGGCCAGGAAAAGCCATTGTTGCGACAAGAGGGGAACACTGCGGCCACGTGCGCGAGCGTCGGCGATCATCCACCAACTGGCCACGTCGTACAGGGCGAGGGGCAGCATCATGTCCAGAAGCAACGGAACCGTGGGCCACGCGCTGCGAACACCACCCAACGCAGAGAGCAAATAGTACGCGAGCAGAAACCATCGGGTGTGGCGGAACCCGGAAACTGCTGGCGCTTCCGATGCCGACGCTCCAACCACAGCTTCGTTGCTCATTTCGCTTTACCCGGAATAACGAATTGCGATCTATGCGACAGCAGGATGCTGGCGCATAGATCGAACGTTGAACGTTGCCGCTTCGCGAGTGATTGCGGCTCGGTTGTTGGCTTGCGGAATTCATCACGGTAAGGAATCCGCTGCTGAGCAGTTTACTGATGGGGTAAGGCGTTGTCACCCTGGGATTGGCGATTTGATGGTGGTTCGGTTCCGGCGGATTTGATCAGCGAAACAACGGCACAACGAATGGGAATTGAGCGACATCCGCGACATCACGGTTTTCCACACAGGTCGTTTTTGAAGATAGGGGGCATTGAAATTGATAACTACACTTTTAAGTTGTCGGGAGCGGAGCATCATGCGATACATGGTGGTGGCGACTGAATCCTCGGGCGTGATGCGTGAGATGACGAGTGGAACCAGCAAGTAATGGATCGACCTGACATTGCCGAGGAAATTGAAGGACGCCACCTTACTCCAAACGAATTGCTCGATATTCCTGACGACCAACTCGACCAGGCAAAGACCCCCAACAACCCAGAGTATGCAATGACGAGTCTGCCAAATCGAATTGATCCATACAGCACACTGAAGGACCTCGGCTACGTTACCTTCCTCGATTATTCGAAGCATCGTCCGAGCAGTACCTTTCAGGACCTTGCAAAAGAGCTCGGAGGCGATTCGGTCGCCGCAGCTGATGTCTTCCGTCTCATGCGTGACGAAGTGGCTACCAACCATGATTTTCACCACCTACTTGCGTCGAGCCTTTTTCGGAAGATTAAATCGTTGGTAAAGAATGGCTGGAAGAAAGATGGACGGATCGTTTTTGCGTTCACGAACGCGTGTTCAGGCTGGGCTGCATTGTTCGAACCACGTTACAAAGAAAGCTGTCTGGTAGCGATCAAGCAACTTAGATCCGTTGAAAACCCTGAAGAGTGGATTCCAGACGGAATTGACGACTCGGACATCGTTGCGGCAATCGCGGCGGCAAAGTTTGATTTTCCCTAAACCCTCTTCCCGGTTTTTCGACGGTCCGTTAAGTTAAGGTTAGAACGCCAGTTCGCACTCGACCACGGCTGGAAGGCAATGCTCGAACACTTTATCGCGACCAAAGTGCCAACGATGGTCAACGTCAGTCGGCCACGTTTTGTGGAAATTCTAAGTCTCCAGGGTACCCCGTCGGTGGATCCGTGATGGCAGTCTGTCTATTTCTTCCGACGCGACAGAGATCGACGATGTCTTTTCGCCTGGTGATATTCCTGCCCAGATTCTGGCAGACACCTCCTCCAGGTCGCGACGCATGGCAGCAAATTTTGCTATCGCTCCGCGAGGAGTGCGAAAAAGGCGAATACAATCGCGACCGCAACAGCAACCATTATGGCCGCGACAATTAGCAGAGTGAGCATAGTCGCTGTCGCACCGCGCGCGACCAACTCCGCGGAGCCGCCAGCTTGGATGGAAATGCGTCTCCCGACGAACAGGGACATCAATGACAAGGCGAGTAATGCGACGTTCTGTCGAACGCCAGGGATCCATTGCAGCAGCACAGCTGATGCCCCAACGACACCGAAGAATGTCAGCAGCATGCCTATCGTTCGGCCGGAAGGTCGCGTTGGGGATTTCATCAGCACTCGTAATTAGTCAAAGCATGCTGCATAACGAATTGCGGTCTATGCGATGGCAGGATGCTGGCGTAGAGATCGTGCGTTGAACTTTGCCGCTTTGCGAGTGCTTACGGCTCGGTTGTTGGCCTGCGGGATTCATCACGTTGATGGATCCGCTACGGAACAGTCTACCGATGGGGCAACGGCTTGTCACCCTGGGATTGATGATTTGATGCAGGTCGGATTCCGGTGGATTTTTGCATTGATTTGGATGCGACTGTTGTTCGAGCAACGATTGCGGCGGCATCCTCGAAGTAATCAGGTTTTCACGATCGACGATGTCAAGGTTGCCAAGCTCAATCTTGATCACACCACACATGCCGGACATTCGGACGCTTCCGCCTTTCGGAAACCGTCGCCATCTCAATTCATCGACCAGGTTCAGATCTATCTGGCTGTCCTGCACGACCCCAATCTGACATAACTGTAAATCGCTGACGAACAAACGATACTTGTGATAGAGCAACAGCAGCCAAAGTCCCAGGCATGTGAATCCAGACCAGAACAGGCCAAAAACCAGTGCGCCCAGTTCTGGACGAGCAAACGATCCGTCAATGTTGAAATAGGCGGCCAGAGTCGAGAATACGCCGATGACCGCAAAGAAGACGATGCAGACGAGCCCTACGTTTCGGAAGTTTGGACGCATCCGGTAGCAGTGTGTCCACGCATGTTCCATTTTGGCTTCGTAGTCGTCCCGTGTCACCGGGGCGGGAATTGATGATGATTGTGAAATGACACTTTCCACCGCCATTCCCCAGCATGCGATGCCTACTTCTCGTTCTTTTCAGACAGCATTGAGTTACTGTCTCGAACTATTTCTGCAAGACAAGTAGGTTCTGACTTCGGCCGCAACACCATTAGCATCGCGATTAAGGACAGAATGCATGCCGCGATCGAATGAAATTTTACGTAAATATGAGGCCATGTTGCAGACAACAGCATCAATGTAATAAGCAGATTCCAAAGAAGGCTCAACACCCAGAACCAGGGCCGATTGACTCGCGAGTAGCCACCCGCAATTGCGATCCACCCGATCCACACAATGTAACCCGGCCAAAAGACAGGTGTGATCCACGCGATTGGCGCGAACACGAGACCGCTTACGGCAAGTACCAAGGCGATGATTCGTGCTGGCGTCCAAGGTCGGTTGGCGGGGGCGACGCTGGCAATCGGCGCGGCAGTGGCTGCGCAGGGGTTGGATTCGGTAGATTCGAGTTTTTCCAAACGTACACCTGGTGGGTTAACGAATTGCGATCTCTGCGATGGCAGGATGCAGGCGTAGAGATCGTGCGTTGAACTTTGCCGCTTTGCGAGTGCTTGCAGCTCGGTTGTTGGCTAGTGGGATCCATCACAGTAATGGATCCGCTGCGGAGCAGTTTACTGATGGGGCAAGGGGTTGTCACCCTGGGAATGGCGATTTGATGGTCGTTCGATTCCGGCGGATTTTGGCATTGATTCGGATGCGACTGTTGTTCGAGCAACGGTTGCGGCGGCATTCTCGAAGTGGGGCAGCGGCGAAGAGATCGGTTTCTGTTTCGAAGCGATCTGAACATCAACTGGTGCTGTCAGAGACGCTGTCATTCATCCGGCTCCCGCGATCGAAACGATGCTGGCCTCGCATTGCTGCGAAGGATGTCTCACTGTCTGCATGGCCCGTTCGTCGAAGTGCGGGCTGGCTGGAGCCTTTGAATATTGCGCAAACGGAGGCGGGGCTGACTGTGATTCGTTGTAGAGTGAATCGCCGTGCGCTATCCGGCGATGACACCTGGCCAGACCGAGCAACTGCAAGACGCGTCCTAATCAAAACGGTGCCTGACACCTTTTGTGTCTTCCTGACACCTTTTGTGTCTTCCTGACACCTTTTGTGTCTTTGACACCTTTTGTGTCTTTTGTGTCCAGCATCCTGCAACGGTGCGTTGCCTAATGCTACTGCCACTCGCCATTTCTTGTGACCCGAACAAATGCATGACCGTCATACCGAAAGAGACCATTCGCGCCGCCGAGCCAAAGCTGTCCGCTGTTGTCTTCCAGGATGGTGAACGCGAGCGACGTGATGCCGTCCTGCTCTTTCACTTTGATGAATGTGTTGCCGTCATGTCGGTACAAAGGAGAGTTCTTAGCGGAGAACCAAACGTTCCCGGCTCGACCTTCGTGAATGCACCAAATCTCCTTGCCTTCAACGACTCCCTGCTCAGTGAAGTTTGTGAAGTCCTTTCCATCAAACCGACTGATTCCCCCGTGAATCGTCCCGAACCAGATGTTTCCCGACTTGTCTTCGAGAATACTGCCAACGGCGTTGTTCGGCAGGCCGTCGCGCTCGGAGATGTTTGTGAGTGTCTTTCCGTCGTAGACGTACGCTCCTCCGTTGGTGCCGAACCACACTTGCCCTTTGTGGTCCACCGTGATGCAATGCACGATCTTGCCGCTCGTCACGCCTCGGGTTGGATCGGGCTGGGCTTCTGGAATTGCGAAGGGGGAAAACGTCTTTCCGTCGAATCGGCAGACGCCCTCGATGGAGCCGATCCATATCGCGCCGCTCGCGTCAACGGCCATGCTCCAGACATCGCGGCCGATCAGGCCGTGCTGTTCGCCGTAGCTCGTAAATGACTTGCCGTCAATCCGAGTGATGCCGCCCGTTGTTCCACACCATATGTTGCCGGCTTTGTCTTCGACGATCTTCTTGATCGTGACACCGCGTCCCAGATCGTCTTTGATGTCGTAGCTGGTCAGCGTGCTTCCGTCGTTGCGGAACAGGTCGCATTCGCCGCCTATCCAAAGAACTCCTTTTGAATCTTGAAAAACACTTCGGACGACACCACTAATTTCAGCATTCGGGTCCACGTCGACTACAAGTGTCCGCTCCAGCGGTAACATAATGGTTGAAGAAGATGTTTTGGAGCCATGGGTTGATTGTGGCGTGACGGCACTTTCTGATAAAGCCGCGTTTTTCGTAACGGGACCGCCTGAAGGAATGGATTGTTTGTTGCAACCCACGAATAAAGAATTCAGACAAACAATTAAAATGGACACTGGTTTTAGCATTGGTTGCAATCTCACGGTGATGACCGAGTTGTACGAGCATGGAAATGCTACGAAATCCAAAGCGAATCGGTTCAAACGCAGGTCGACTGTTGGACCAGCGCAACTCCGGAGCAACGCAACCCAGAGACGTGATTAGCTAAGCTTCGTTGAAAAGAGGAATAACGCGTTAACCGGGTTGCCGCCAGTCAACTTGCCATGTCTGAAACCGTCTTTGGCAACTCCGGTTCACCGGTACGCCCAACATGGGCGTGGACTTGCGGGGTGAAAGTCCCTGTACGAAAACGGGACTCATTGAGGAGGCAGTATGCCAAATGTTTCTTTGTGAGTGAAGTACGAGGCGAGGGCAACTGCGGTGAGGTGACGATCCGTGGGGAGGAAGCCTGCGAAGGTGTGCGGCCTCGTTGCTCTTCTTTGGGGCCGGGTTTGACAATCGCCACCTTGGAGTGCGGAGACTTGTCGCCGCTTTGGATTCTTCTGACAAACGATCTTCGAAAGGGGGGGCTATTCCGGAAGCATTTACGACAACACGCGAGGCACCCAATCTTCGTTGAATCTGGCGATCGGCAGAAGCGAAGGTCCCTGGGCGTGTCACGGAACTGACAGGAATTCTGGCCGAGGTCTGCCGCGTAAATGATCAGAATTCCGAGCGATTCAGAGTTTTGACCAATTGTGCGATCCGTCAATTTTAACCTGCCGCTCGCGGAAACTCGAAGTGGTGAATCAAAGCCAAAGCTGCGACAAGTCGCCGCACTCCAAACGACAACCTGGCGCTGCCCAGTTAGCGATCCCCGGCGTCAGAAATCCTCACCGCGTCAAGCAGATCACACGTCGCAACCGCGGCGTGTCGATGTCTCATCCCTTCACGAGTCGCTACTTTCAGGGCTGGGTGGCTTACTTTCGTTTTCGCGCCGATCAAAACGTACTTCGCGGACCTCGACAAGTGGATCCGCCGTCGCATCGGGCTTGCTACTGGAAGCACTGGCGAAGCTTCCGCACGAGGATCGCGAACCTGCGTCAACTCGGCGTGAAAGAAGACGAAGCGTGACCCATGGTTGCAGTCGCAAAGGTCCGTGGGCGCTGTCGTCCAGCAAAGCCAGCACGAAGCACTGTCGCTGGACTATCTCGCTCACGAGGGATTAGCCAGCCTGTTCACAATCTGGCAGACACTCACTGCGAAAGATCTGAACCGCCCGGTGCGGACCCGCATGCCGGGTGGCGTGGGGGGCCTAGCCGCAAGGCTGACCCCTATCCCGATTTTTTGTTATTTGGCTTTTCGCTGGGTTGTGATAGTTGGGCTTCGAGTGGCTTTGCAGTAACGGAATCACGCCGCCGCAGTCGCGCGAACGTGCCACCCGCCACAATAGGTGCGAGGACCAGTGTAGTGAGAAATAGACTAGCTCGATCAACAATGTGCGGGGACAACAAGATTGCCAATTGAACTATTCCACCAAGGACGCCGGCGCAGCTGTAATCGGCCAATGACGGGGACGCCAGAGTGAACTCAGGGTTCAGAAGTGTTGGTAGCAGAAACAAGACAACGGTAATGGGTACCACTAACATGCTGATCTGTAGACTGAGCTCAAAGACGCTCCATGGTGTGGGGAATTTTCGATCGTACGAGGCAAAGTGGTACGCCCAAACATAATCGCCAATGACGGATAGAATCGCAGAGGCGATGAAGAACATGAACCCAATCTGTTGGCGAAATGTACCAAGTGTCATTGTTGGCGGTTCAGGAATGATGTGAGCACAGCAGGAGTCTTTGCTAAATAACGACGCCAATCACCTGGCAGCGACAAGAGATTGTCCATTTGAAAACGCCCGACTTCGCCGCTTGGGTGCATTGGCTAGTTATTTGGCTGGCTCAGTGTTGCGAAAACGCATGTGTAATCTCACCGCGTCAGCAACATGCTGGTATTACATCTGCTCGAGTCTTTGTGCAAGCTTCTCAACAAACACCCTTAGGTCTGCGACTGGCACCATGGCCTTAAACCCACTTTGGTCATGGAAATTGAATCCTTGGACTTCGCCCCGTTCAGGATAGGGGCGGAATCGAAAATGTGCGACCGCATTTCGAAGCCGCCAAACCAACCCACGAAGCGTTTGTGGGTTGTCGTCTTCACCGCGTGATGTTCCGACGCTGAGAATTGCGTCGGGAGAAATGCCCCACCGGCCAGTTCGCTCATCGGCTGGTTCGGGATGGATTTTATGCAGCTCTCTTTTGGGACAATTAGCAGCCCGAGGAGACAATTCAGGAGAAGTGTTGCATCGTGAGGACCCTCATAGTCCTGAACGAGCGAAGGCTGCGCTGCATGAATGCTCTCTCGAAATCAGAGTTGAAGCTCATGAGTGTGTGCTACTTACCAAATAACGAATTGCGATCTATGCGACGGTAGGATGCTGGCGTAGAGGTCGTGCGTTGAACTTTGCCGCTTTGCGAGTGCTTGCGGCTCGGTTGTTGGCTTGCGGGATTCATCACGATAATGGATCCGCTACGGAGTAGTTTACCGATGGGGCAAGGGGTTGTCACCCTGGCATTGGCGATTTGACGGTGGTTCAGTTCCGGCGGATTTTGGGATTGATTCGGATGGACTGTTGTTCGAGCAACGAATGGGGCGGCATCTTCGGAGTGGCGAAGAGATCGATGTCTGTTTCGAAGCGATCTGAACATCAACTGGACTCCGCCAAGGCTGACTCGTACGCCAGACAACGGTCGGGCGCTGTCTGGTCTGCGATCATCCAATGCAGTTCGAATGCTTCACATGCATACGACCACCGCCGCTGGAATTCCGTGGTCGTTCTTTGATCTCGCGATCACTCGTTCTGAAATTGTTCAGAACTGAGTCCGCTGCTCCTCCGCGTCACTCGGAAAAGCTGGTCCCAAAGCAACAAAATTCCGGCCGCCAAGCGACTCAAATCGACTCCTGTCTCACAACTGCATCATTGCTGCAACAAAAAAGCCCGAACATCGCTCCGGGCTCCTTGAACAAAAGATTAGAACTCGGCTTCGCGAGTTTCTAATCCACTAGGGTTCTGCCGCGGTTTCTGAGCCTGCTGATAAGAGCAATCGTAGGGCGTTGACTTGTGTTCCTCCCTTATTGACATGCTCGTGAATTCTACAGTGTTGGTATTGGGGGCTCCATTGCGGGTGGCGGGTGGCAACACTTTTTTCCGCCAAGCAAAAATCGAAGTTGCGAACACAAACATCAACGCAACGATCCAACCGATGCCAAGTATTCGAAAGTCCTCTGCTGCGTCAACGACGTCGGGATCTTCATACGCTTCGGCCTCGAACGGCACAAAGCAGTTTCACGGCTGGAAGAACAGGGTGAATAACGCGATGAGGACAGCGCCGTCATTGCAAGTTTTCGCGCGCCCAGTAAAGCGGCGAGAAACGAAATGAAGCCGATGATGAGCATACCGCCCCCATCAACATCATGGCCAGCATCCAAGCTGCTTCGGCGATACCGGAGGCTGCGATCACGGTAAATTCCATGGGTCACGACAGAGTAAGTGAGCGACAGAACGAATCGCGATCTATTAGCCGACGTATAGATCGAGCGTTGAACTTTGCCGCTTTGCGAGTGATTGTGGCTCGGTTGTTTGCTTGCGGGATTCATCACGATAAGGAATCCGCTGCGGAGAAGTTTACCGATGGGGCGACGGGTTATCACCCTGGGATTGGCGATTTGATAGTGGTTCGGTTCCGGCGGATTTGGGCTTTGATTCGGATGTGACTGGTGTTCGTGCAACGATTGCGGCGGCATCCTCGAAGTGGCGGAGCGGCGAAGAGATCGGTCTCTGTTTCGACGCGATCTGGCGATGAAACCCGGGCAGACCGAGCAACTGCAAAACGCGTCCCAATAAAACGGGTCCTGACACCTTTTATGTCCCTGACACCTTTTATGTCCCCCGCAGGTTGAGCTATGTTTTCATTTGGAATCGGCTGTCGACCGCAGCAATTCTACCGACGATGTCAGTGGCTCCGGACGAGCATGACCGGGATGGGCGTTCGCGTGTCAAAGAGACGTCACCGGCCATCAGCCGACTCTCAGCAAGAGCGCGATTCAAACCGCGCAACATCACGAACCTACACGAGTACTACCGTTGCCAAATAACAACAAAGATCAGCCGGTTGCCGCGACTGATTCTCCATTGTGTGCGCAGCCCATCGGCAATCCGGCTGCATCTGTTTGTTATGCGAAACTAGAGCCAGCACAAGCTCCAAACGGTGCTGTCGATGAGGTAGGAGGCCCACTGTTCTAATGTATCAACCTCAGATGAAGAATTGATAGTACACTGTGCGTATGACCTGATATCGGCCGCCAAGCGGCATGCCGACTCCCACTCCGTTGGGCGTGATTTTGGAATTACTTCGATGATTCGGGGCACTATCGCAATGATGTCCGCCCCATATCGTTCGTGTAACCAGGTAAGAAAAGCCGTATGGACCTGTGGCGGAATGACTCCGTCGTCTGTAGCAAAGAATGTGTATGCGGGGATTTCACAGGGCTTGGGTGTGGGACAAAAGAGGACACTGACGCAGGATGGGATAGTAAGAGCCTTTGTGTCGGGATCCCAAGTGCGAATGGACAGAGGAGAGAATTGTGCTGCCATTCTTTCTTCTGGTGGCAGGGGTGAATGATCCGATGGGGTGAAGGTCCATGCAGGGAACCTGAGAATGCCCTCTGCCCAATCGTACATCACTTTTGCCAGGCCATTCTGCCCGAGGGACTCGTAGTGCTTTGCCTCGGCCAGCTTGAGGTCCGACTGAAGTTGCCGATCTCGTGTATGATTAAGCCATTTGTCAAATGGAAGTTCGTTCGCAGCGGCGATCGACTCGTCGGCAGATCGAAACAACAGCCTGGCATTGAAATCCGCAGGCACCGAAGCTGACGCCTGAGTGGCGTAATCTGCAAATTGGTTGATTGCATGATTGACGCCGCAGATTGATTCACCGACTAGAATGGGTGTCCAACC